>JANLUN010000857.1:0-11742 GCA_031363505.1 Planctomycetota bacterium
CCGTGACGGATGCGCAGGCGACCGTTGAACTGGGACAATCGTTCGCGCGCGATCACGATCGCTTGCGGGTCCTGATCCACGCCGAGGACGCGGATGCCCGGGAATGCTTCGAGCAGGATTCGCGTGTGGCCGCCGAGGCCCAGCGTGCCGTCGACGACCCAGCCGTGCGGATCTCGCTCGGCGGCCGGCCGGAAGAGCTCGACGACCGTCGCGCCCAGCACCGGCACGTGCACCGGGCCCGCGTTGTGTGCGTCCCATCCGGGCTGCATCGTGGCGATCTCCGTCTCGAACATCTCCCCGTCCTCGCGCAGCGCCTAGTCGGCGCCCTTCGGTTTGGGGTCGCGGTCCGCGAGCACCTGGTCGATCCGGTCGAGCAGGTCTTGGTGATGAGACTCGTACCGTTCCCAGGCGTCCTTCGCCCAGATCTCGGCGCGGTCGTGCACGCCGACGAACACGACCTCCTTCTCGATGCCGGCTTTCAACCGGAGCTTCTCCGGGATCAGCATCCGGCCCGAGCTGTCGAGCTCGATGCGCACGGTGTTCGCGAAGAACACGCGTTGCACGGCGCGGAGCTCCTGTCCGGTGAAGACGCCGGTCTTGAGCTCGGCTTGCGCTGCCTGGAAGGCGGGCTCGGAAAACAGGTAGAGGCAGGAGTCCTGACCGCGCGTCAGGTACGCGATCCGCGTCCCTTCGGCGTCCCCGCCCAGGACCTCCTGGAACCGCTTGGGGACGAAGACGCGACCCTTCGCATCCAGCTGGTGCGTCGTCTCACCGAAGTACACGACTCACCCCCACCCCGGACCCAGGAATTCCGCCCGCTTGGCCCCACTTTCCTCCACTCAACTCCACAGATGCATTCTTCACTGCCACTTGATGCCCTGCAATGCCGCGCAGCGCAGTTTTCAGTGAAATGCGTTGGAAAAGTGGGTACGCGCCGATCGCTCAGCTCGAGCAGTCCCCGCCGTCGCGAGGCGATGCGCGAGTAAAGGTGTAGAGACGGCTACATCACCACTATTCCTTGTGGTTGAGCGAGCATCTCGAGCACGCGCGGAGGCGCGGAAGTCCGCGTCTCAGTTTTGGGAGGCGGCGTCGATCGAGGCTTCGATCGCGACCTCGGCGTCCGACTGCTGCCCGAACTCGAGCGTGACGCCGAAATCAGTCCCGTCGAAGATGTGCCGCAGCTCCGTCCGGAGCTCGGCGAGACGCGCGGCATCGAAATCGAACACGCGCACCGAGAGCGACTCTTGGCGACGCGGCCGGCGGACGATCATCCACTCGCCGGTGTCTCCCCCGCGCACGATCCGTTCGAGTTTCACGCGGCGCTTGCGCATCAGGAGCAAGCACAGGAGGTACCGCACCTCGCACAGCTTCTGCTCCGATCGCGATTCGAGCTGCACGAACAGCTGTTCCAGCGTGCCGAGGTCGAGCTGAATGGCGCGCCGATCGGTCGCGTGCCGCGTGAACCAGTAGAAGAGATCGCCACCCTGGTCGCGCGCCTCGAAGCACGTGACGCACGCGTCTTCGCGCGCGAACTCCTCACCGCGGAGCGACAACACGGACACGTATTGTCCGCCTGCGACGAACGCGCTCGCGCACGTGCCGCAAGCGCTCTGTCTCGTTCGCAGTTTCCATTCCGTCATGAGTCTTGCTCGCGCTCGATCGTGCGATTCCACGCCGAACGAGGCCCCTGTATGCGATGAAACGCGCGGGGCGTCAATGCCCTGGAGGCTTCGCCGATCGCCCCTGCTCGCGCCACCAACTCGCCCACTGGGCAGGGCCGAGATCGCGATCGATTCCCGAGAGCTCGCGCAGCGCATCCTGTGCGGCGCGGACGACTTTGAGATCGCCGCTCCCCGCCGCGCGCTCGAGCGTTCCGACGATCGCGGGAATCGCGCGCGGTTCCGATAGGACCGCGAGTCCCGAGCACGCACTTGCGGCGACGGCCGGATCGGGATCGGCGAGCGCGCGCGAGAGCACCGCGAGACAGTAGCCCTTGTGATCGTGACGCGCGCCGCGCACTCCCAGCGTTTGCGCGGCTTGCGCACGCACGATCCACTGCTCGTCGTCGCGCACGAGGCGTCCGAGCGCTTCGTGGATCGCAGCCTCCTCAGCGCCGCCGGGCGGTAGTTCCGCGAGGAGCTCCGCGGCCCGGCGACGAACTTCCGGTGTTTCGCTCTCGAGTTTCACGGTCACGCCCGCGAGCGCCGGTTCGCCGATCCTTCCGAGCACGTCCGCTGCGAGGAAGGCGACGATGCCGTCCTTTACCGCGAGGAGCTCGACGAGGACCGGCGTCGAGCCGGTGGGCATCAAAGTGAGCTCGCGTTGCGCGCGCTCGAACGGCCCTTCGATCTGTCCGGGCGTCGTCAAGCGCGAGCGTTCGTACGCGCGCACCATCTCGATCACCAAGTTGTCGACGACGAATCGCAGCCGTGCCGGATCCGCGATCACGCGCTCGCGTTCGATCTCCCACGCGGCACCGCCGGCGCGGTAGGTCTCCCATGTCGCGCGTAAGTCAGCGGGCAACTCGGCCGGAGGCACGACGCGCGACGCGCGCGTCTCTCCATCGCTCTTGCACGCTGCGAGCGCGAACACCGGAACGAGTACGAGGACGATCCCCGGGATGATCCGCATGCGCGACGGTCGTGCGTGCGGCGAGCCGTCACGAGTCCTCATGAACGAAATCCCGCCGCTTGCGCGCCGCGCTCCCACTCGGTCTCGGCGAACGCTTTCATTCGCTCGGTATACCAATCTCCAGCGCGCGCGCGACCAACCGCACCGATATCGGGCGCTCCGGAAGACACGGCGTTCGCGTAGATCTCGGCGAGAGCGCGCGCGCCGCCGCCGCCCGCGAGCGAGTCCGCCTCGACGAACGGTGCGAGCTGTGCGCCTTCGTCGCCGAAGAATTGCCGGATCTGCGCCGCGTGCGCGCGATCGCGGGCGATGATCGCGCGTGCCAGCTTGAGCTCGCGCACGAGCTGCGACTTGTGCTCGGCGAACGCCATGTACTGCGCTTCGATCGGAACCCACGGCGTGCGCGGAGCACACGCGATACACGGATGAGCGGCGAGAACCGCGTCACACGCGGCGCCCGTGCGTGGCAGAACGCGCGTGCCGATCAAACAAGTAATCCACAGATCGTGCAGCGAGACGACAGCAGGCAGGCCTGCGCACGCGGCGCCGAACACGAGGTCGCGCGAGAGCGAGCGCCAGTGATGCACGTGAACGACGTCGGGGCGCTCCGTGCCGAGCAGCGCGCGGAACGCGGCGTCGACGGACGCGGACGCGCTCCGTTGCCAGTGACTGCGGTGTGCATCGGGACGCGAGAGCACGTGCGCTCGCAGATCTCCATCCGCCGCAGATTCGAGGGCACCGGCGACGATCAGGATCTCATTCCCGAGCGCGGAGAGGTCGCGCGCCAGTGACCGCGCGCTCTCGTCAGCGCTCGAACGCAGCGGCCAGACGTCGACGACCCACGCGATCTTCAATCGGACCCCGCTGAGCGAAGCGCGTCGTAGCGCTCCGCGAGCGCGCCGACGTGATCGTCGACGCTCGGCGGAGGGACGGATCGATCGCTGAGCTCTTCGAGCCGCGCTCGATCGGTGATGAGCTCGGCCAGCTTCCGCGCCAGATCGTCGACGTCTCCGACTCGGAAGTGCTCGCCGCTCCGGCCGCGCTCGACGAGCTCCGCCATCCCGCCCAAGTCGGAGACGAGGAGCGGTGTGCGCGCCGCGCGCGCTTCGAGGATCACGAGCGGCGAGTTCTCGAACCACAGGCTCGGCACGACGAGCAGATCGATGCTCGCAAGACGCGCCGGCATCGCGCTGCGTTCGATCCGTCCTCCGAGCTCCGCGCCCACGACCGTCGCGAGCTCGCCGAGACGCCGTTGGAACGCAGGATCGTGCTGCGACGGCCCGTAGAGCGTGAGCGACGCGCGCTGTCGCAGCTCAGGCGCGAGCCGTCCCCACGCTTGGAGCAACAGCTCGGGACCCTTGATCGGGATCAGCGAGCCGATGAACGCTACGCGCAGGCGATCGCTCCGCGTGCGCGCCTCGGCGCGAAACGCCGCGACTTCGACTCCGAGCGGCAAGTGTTCGATCTGCGCGGGCGGCATCGCCCACTCGTCGACGAATCGGTCCCGCAAGAAGCGGCTGGGCGCGAGGAACGTTCGCACGCGCGGGAGCACGCGCGCGCGCATCGCGTCCGTTCGCTCTCGTGCAGCCTGTTCCATTTCCGCGGCGTGCGCGGCGTCGACATCGCCGCCGCTCGCGCGCGCTGCCGGCGGCTTCGACAGTGCATTCGCGACGCCGCGCGCGAGCGGCGCGAGGTTGACGCCCGTGTGCTCGCGCACGCGACCGATCGCTTCGCCGACGCGCTTCTCGAGCGCCGTCTGGCCGAACTTGAACGTGGAGAGACACGTGCCGCAGCGCGCGAAGTCGATCGTGTGGCACACGCCGCCGTCCGCGTGCACGCGCTGACCGAAGCGCGGACATTGCAGCCAGTAGTCGTGCAGCGTGAAGACGAGGGGCAGCCCACGCGCGCTCGCCTTCTCGACGCAGCCCACCGACAAGTACATGAGGTGCTGGAAATGGACGATGTCGAAGCGCCCGCTCGCGAGCACGCCGTCGAACGAGGGCTCGATCGGCGGGAAGTCCCAAGTATCGCGGAAACGCTCGTAGTAGAGGTTGTTGAACAGCTCGTGCACGCGAATGCCGTCGTGCACACGCGTGTGCAGCGATAGATTCGGCCGCGCGATGTCCTTCGCGGTGGTGAACACCTCGACCTCGTGTCCAAGGCGCGCGAGGCGGCCGGCGACCTGCGCCGTGTACGTCTCCGTTCCAGCCGTTCCGACCGGCGGATAGCTGTGGCTGACGAGCAGGATCTTCACGCGCGAACCCGCGCGTGAACATACCCGATCGACGCGCTCACGGATCCAATGGACGCGTTCAAGGAACGACGCGCGATGCGAGCCACCACCATGCGCAGAGCCCGCGGTCGAGGCCGGCGAGAAGCGGCCGCTTCCACGCCGACTGCATGACGGCCGGCGTGAGCGTCAGCGGTCCGCCGACGAGGAGCGGTCCGTCGCCGATCACGCGAATCGACTGGAAGGCCCGACGTCGCGCGAGCACTCCCGGCAAGAGACGCACGAACTCAAGCTTGCCCTTGATCCACGGCACGAGGCCACCCGACGCGATCGCGAACGCGAGCCAGACGATCTCGTACGCGACGAGGCCGGGTAGCACCGCGACGATCGTCCACAGGCGGTAATCCTTGGCGATGTACAGCCAGCGATTGCGCGAGTGGAAGAACACGCGCGAACCCGGGTAGCGCGGCCCTTCGCGGTAGCTGATGCCGGGCGTGCCTCCTTTATGGAGCACGATCGCGTCCTCGACCGACAGGATCTGGTGCTGCAACGCGCGTAGTCGGTACGACAGATCGAGATCCTCGAACAAGATGAAGAAGCTCTCGTCGTAGCCGCCGGCGGCGAGTACGACGTCGCGATCGACGAGCAGCGCGACCGCGACGGCGCAATCCACCGGGACGACGCGCTCCCCTTCCGCTTCCGCGACCGGCGTGTAGAAGTTCCGCAGCGCGATGAGCCCAACGTAGTGAAACGCGCCGCCGTCGTAGTGCACGCGCAATCGATCGGTGTAGAAGAGGCTGCGCGGCTGCACGATCGCGACACGGTCGTGCTCCGTGGCTGCTCGCACCAGCTTCGTGAGCATGCCCTGCGTGCAGACCGCGTCGTTGTCGAGCGCCAGCACCCAGCGATTGCGAGCCGCGCGCATGCCGGCGTTGCGCGCGGGCGCGGGCCCATCGTTGCGCTGCATCCGGACGATGCGCACCGACGCGTGGCGATCGGCGAGGAGATCCACGCTGCGATCGGTCGAAGCGTTGTCGACGACGATCACTTCGTCGATCGGGCCGTCAAGAGCAGCGACCGACCCGAGGCACTCCTCGAGATAGGCTTCGCCGTTGTAGTTGACGATTACGACCGAGATCGGACCGAGCGCGCTGGAGTCGGCCATCGGAGGCTAGTGCAGCGGCAGCTCGAAATCGGGCGCGCGCACCGGCTCGCGGTGCTTCCAGCAATACGGCAGGTTGTAGAGCACGCTGAACGCGGCCTTGGTGACGACGAGCCACGCGCCGGGCGTCTCGCGCAGCGATCTCCCGATGCCGATCGTGCCGACGGCGTCGGTGACGGTGCCCTCGGCCTCTTTCGCCGAGCCGCGCAGCACGACGTTCGAGAACACGAGCCAGGGCATGCGCAAAAGGTCGGACAGCGGCGCGTACTTCAGCATCGAGAGCCACGCGTTGCGTGCGTGGTAGTACAGGCTGCGCTTGCCCATCTTGATGCCGAACGGCGTCTTGTGAAACACGCTCGCGCCGGGGTACTGCAGCACGCGGTAGCCCAGGTTGAGCAGGCGGCACGTGAGATCGCGCTCGTTGCCGTAGATGAAGAGGCGCTCGTCGTAGTACCGCGCCTTGGCGAGGGCGTCCGCGCGCGCGAGCGAAGCGCACCCTCGAAAAGTGGACATGTACCGTTCCGTGTTGACGAGCGGCGAGTCCTTGTAGCTCTGCGGCATCTGCGGCTCGATCACCTGCGTCGACACGATCGCGGTCGTGGGCGGTTCTCGGTGCAGGCGCCGCGTCGACTTCTCGAGCCAATCCGGCGGCATCACGATGTCGTCGTCGAGGATCGCGGTGTACTCGGTCTGGCTCGTCGCGAGGCCGATGTTGAACGTCTCGCAGGCACCGTAGGCGCTGTGCGGCATCACGATGAGCCGCACCTCGGGGAACTCGGACGCGATCATCTTCGCGGTGCCGTCGTTGCTCGCGTTGTCGACGACGACGATCTCCGCGAAGGGCAGCGTCTGTGAGCGCAGTCCGTCGAGGTTCGCGCGGACGTCGTCACGTTTGTTCCAAGTCGAGACCACCGCCGTCGTCAGCGGCAACCCGTGCGTCCGCGCCGCGGCGCGCCACAGCTCGAGCACGTCGCGGCTCGCGACGTTCTCGAATCGTTCGCTGCCGTCGGCGCTTCCGGCGGCCGCCGCTTCCGACGTCGCAGGGTAGAGCAGCACGCGCCGTTCGGCGCCGGCGGCGAGCGCGGACGCGAGTGCCGCCGCGGTCGCGCGCTGAGCGAGATCGGCGCCGAGTCCCGCCGGACCGTACACAAGCTCGGGCGCGAACTCGGCGATCTCGGCCTTGAGGCGCGCCACGAGTTCGGTGGACGCACCGAGGTCCGTCGGCGCGATCCCGAGAGAGCGCACGTCGCGGAGAGGCGCTGCGCGCGGCTCCGCGCAATCGTCGGACACGAGCAGAACGCGAACCGCGTCTTCACGCGTGGTGTGCAGCTCGAGCGCGCGCCGACAAGCCCGCAGCGCGTCGGCAGCCGTCACTGCTACGCACAGCGCACGCCGCGGCAATGCGGCCGGATCGATGGGCGTCGGACGAGGTCGGTGCGGGGCGGGGCTCGTGTGGATCATCCGCGGCGATTCGGGGGATGGGCTGGATCGACGCTCACTGGGAGTCGGAAGGTCGCTTGGCATCTGCCGCGGGCGCCGGCTTCTTCTTCCCGCTCAGCTCGAACGGCGAGCCGAGCATCGACTTGATGTACTGCAGGACGATCTGCGCGTGCTCGGGATTGTCAGGCTCGGGCTCCCACTCCGCGTACGTGATGTCGAGCGGCTTCACGATGTCGTCGTTCTTCTCGCGGCGCACGCGGACGTCGACTTGGTACTCACTGGTTCCGACGGGCGTGTACATCACTTCGCACTGCTCGCGGTAACCCTTGCCGCGAAACGGCGCGAGCGAGACGTGCCAGCCCGACACCGCGGTGAGCTTGCCGGGTTCGATCCCGGTGCCGCCGGGGAAGCCCGACTTCACCATCGCGAGGGCGGTCACTTCGCGCAGCACGCGATCCGATGCCACGCTCACCTTGCCTTGGACCCACGCCGGCTCGGGGGTCGACGCGCAGCTCGCGAGCAAGCACGCGAGCAGGCCCAAGAGCGGAGCCCAGCGACGTGGCGCCGACGCGGTTCCACCGATGGCCGTGTGCTTCATGATCCCGCTCCTTCGTGTTCCGTGTCCTGGCCGTCGCGCAGCACGAGCCGGACGGGGATCTCCTTGAACGGGAGCTCCTCGCGCAGGCGATTGGAAAGGTAGCGCAGGTAGTCCTTGCTGAAGTGCCTCTTGTCGTTGACGAACAGAACGAACGTCGGCGGCGAAGTCTCCGCCTGAGTCGCGTAGCGGATGCGCACCGCGTGTCCGCTCGACGTCGGGGCACGGGCTTCGAGCGCGCGCGCGAACACGCGGTTGAGCTCGCCCGTCGTGACGCGCGTACCCGCCTGCGCGAACAGGTCGCGCGCGAGGCGCAGGGTCGAATCGACTCCGTGGCCGACCTTGGCGGACATGAAGCTGACCGGCGCGAACGAGAGCGCGGGCAGTTGATCGTCGATGTAGGCGCGGAAGTCCTCGGGCGAGAGCCCTTCCACGAGGTCCCACTTGTTCGCGCCCAAGATCACCGGCTTGTAGTGATCGACGGTGTAGCGCGCCAGAGCCTTGTCGATCGCCGACAGCCGCCGCGTGACGTCGAAGAGAAGGAGGACGACGTCCGCGCGCCGGATGCTCTTGTGGGCGCGCGCGTCGGAGTAGAACTCGATCGCGTCCTGGTGGCTCTTCTTCTTGCGCACGCCGGCCGTGTCGATCGCCACGAACATCTCGCCGTCGCGCTCGAAGGCCACGTCGACCGCGTCGCGCGTCGTGCCGGGGATCTCCGACACGAGCATGCGCTCCTCGCGCGCCAATCTATTGATGAAGGTCGACTTGCCGGCGTTGCGCTGACCGACGACCGCCAGCTTCATCGCGGGCGGGACCGGCACCGGCTCGTCGCCGTCCGCCGGCGGGAGCAACTCGACGATGCGCTGGTAGAGCGGCTCGAGCCCCTCGCCGTTCTGCGCGCTGATCGCGAACGGCCCCTCGCGCACACCGAGGCGGCGGAAGTCGTCGATGTCCCAGGCGAGGCGCGAACCCTCGACCTTGTTCGCCACCAAGAGGACCGGCAGCGACACGCCGCGCAGGCGGCGCGCGACCTCCTGGTCGAGCGGCGTGATGCCGTCGCGCACGTCGACGACCCACAGGACGATCTGCGCCGAAGACAGCGCGCTCGCGACTTGCTCCTCGACCTGACCGCCGAGGTCGTCTCGGTCGACGATGCCGATACCGCCGGTGTCGACAACTTCGACCCAGCGCACTCCATCCGCGGTCGTGAGCCGCGCGGGCACCGCGACGCGATCGCGCGTGACGCCGGCGGTCGGCTCGACGATCGAGACGCGGCTGCCGCACATCCGGTTGGCGAGCGTGGACTTGCCGACGTTCGGACGCCCGACGATCGCGACGCGCGGCAGTCGGCTTTGAACGGCGGAAGTCATGGGAGCGGCGAAAGCGCGGGGAGCGGCGACGGCTGCCGAGGTCGGCAAGGGTGCCGAGGTCAGCGCAGGCGCAGGGCTCGGCAAGAGCAAGAGAAACGGGGCGAAGAGGATACGCGAGGCGGCTCCGCCGGGCAATCACGCACGGCCCACGCGCACGCGTTGCCCCGTGGTGCCCCGTGTCGACCCGCGCAACGGTGGACAGCACAGTTCACGCCGACACAATGGCCTCGCATATGCCCTCCGCCTACAGGCAGCGCACTCGAACGATCCTCGATTGGATCACGATCGGCGTGTTCCTGCTCGCGATCTCCGCGTCCAGCGTCGACGTGTACGTACGCAGCGACGAGGTACGCGGGCCGAAGCCGGAGCTGCGTGAGCCGGCGCCTCGCCCTCCGAAGCCCGCCGGCGTCTGGGCGCTCACCGAGTATCCGGCGCAGTACGAGAGCTACTTCAAAGACACGTTCGGGTTGCGGGACGTGCTCCTGCGCGGGCACTCGATCGTGAAGCTCTTCGCGTACGGCGTGCCTCCGAGCGAGCAGGTGATCGTCGGTCAGCACGGTTGGCTCTTCTACACCGGCGATCAGTCGGTCGAGGTGTACCGCGGCCTGCTCCCGTTCAGCGACGAGCAATTGGAAGGTTGGCGGAAAACATTGGAGGGCCGCCGCGACTACTTGCGCGCACGCAACATCGAATACTTGTTCGTGATCGCTCCCAACAAGGAAGCGATCTATCCCGAGCACATGCCGACGAAGTTCAACGTGCTCGGCCCGACGCGACTCGACCAGCTCGGCGAATACTTGCGCACGCATTCAGACGTCGAATTCCTCGATCTGCGGCCGACGCTCCACGAGAAGAAGCTCGACGACGTGCCCGAAGATTGGCTCTACGTGCGCCTTGGAACGCACTGGAACGGACGCGGTTCGTACGAGAGCTACCGCGCGATCATCGAGCGCTTGTCGAATCCGTTTCCCGCGATGAGACCGTTCGATCGCGCGGATCTCACGCTGACGGTCCTGCCGAACTACGGCGATACATGGGGAACGCGCATGTACATCGAGGACCTGCTCCCGCAGCGCATCGTCCAATATTCGGCACCCGAGGACCCGCGCTATCGCGGGACCGCGCAAACGACCTGGGGACCGATGCGCGAGGTCGCGTACGAGAAAGACGACCCGACCCTGCCGCGCGCACTGCTCTTCCACGATTCGTTCGGCCCGTACGCGGAGGACTTGCTCGGGCGGCATTTCAGCAGCCTCGTGTGCTCGTGGCGCAGCGACTTCGACACGGCGACGATCGAGCGCGCGCAGCCCGACGTCGTCATCGAGATGTTCGTCGAGCGCATCCTCGTCCGGAAGTCGCCGAAACCTCCGCCGGCAAAGGCCAGCTACCCCGATCGCGAGGCGTACGAGAGCTCGAGCGACGTGCGCTGGAAGCTCGACGTCGCGTCCAACACGGGCGGGCTGGAGCCGGCCGGAGCGACGCGCGTCGAGCGGCGCGACACGGCCGGCGCGACGTGCTTCGCGGTCGATCGCGACAGCGTCACCGATCGTTTGTTCGTGCCGCCCTTCGACACGCGCGGCGCGCGCTCCCTCGTGATGTGCGCCGAGATCGATTCTCCGGTCTCGACCACGTTGACCGTGCTCTTCCTGCCGCCGGGCGAAACGGAGTACAGGCATCGCAACCGGACGCACGCGCTACTCCGCAAGGGTCCAAACCGCGTGTTCCTGCGTTTGGATCCGCGCGCGTTCGACGGCCGCTTGTTCCTGCACGCCGGCGTCGCTCTCGACGACTTCGTGTTCTGCGGTCTCGAGATCCGCGCCGTCGACTGACGCATGAGCGCGAGCGAGCGCGCGGCGTCCAAGAGTCCGTGGACGTTCGTGCCCGTGCTGTACTTCCTGCAGGGAGTACCGAGCAGCGTCGTCGGCGAGATGTCGACCGCGTATTTCACGCAGATGGGCGTCGGACTCGCGGAGCTCGGACGCTGGCCGGCGCTGCTGCGCTTGCCATGGACGTTGAAGCCGCTCTGGAGTCCGTTCGTCGACACGCGCTCGACGAAGCGCCGCTGGGTGATCGCGACGCAAGCCGCGGGCTTGGTGGGACTGCTCGCGTGCGCGGCGGGCACCACGGTGTCGGGCTCGCTCGCGGTCGCACTCGCGGCGTTCGCGTTCGTCGCGATCGCTTCCGCGACGCACGACATCGCGGCCGACGGCTTCTACATCCTGGCGCTCGACGCGAAGTCGCAGGCCCGATTCGTCGGTGTGCGCACGCTGTTCTTCCGACTCGCGACCCTCTTCTGCGGTGGCACGCTCTTCCA
>JANLUN010000006.1:0-1492 GCA_031363505.1 Planctomycetota bacterium
GCGATCCTCGATCGCCTTCAGGAACTCGATGCGACTGCGCAGTCCCTTCACCTGTTCGAGCAACAGCACGGTCGAGAAGTGCGACATGCCTTCCGAGAGAATGTTGCCGCCGGGCCCTTTGCCCGGGACGAGGATGTTGCCCCACCATTGGTGCGCGGCTTCGTGCGCCGTCACGCGGAACGCGATCTCGACCTTGGGCTCGCTTTTCGTGAGGAACCCGATGTCCTCCGAGTACGTGATGTTCGTCGGGAAGCCCTGCGCGTAAGCCTGATAACCCGGGAACTCCGAGAGCTTCAGCTCCCGCCACGGGTACGGATAGAACCACTCCGAGTACCAGCGTCGCGCGCCTTCGAGCGCTCGCATCATCTCGTCGAGGTTGTAGTCGTGCTCGGGGTGGTAGTAGATCGACGCTCCCTCACCGCGCTTCACGCTCCACCGGGCCGCAACGACGTTGAAAAAGCTCACCGGGTGGTCGCTCTCCCACACGACAGTGCGCTTGCCGTCGGCCACGTCGTCGCTGACGAGCGTCCCGATCGAATTGATCGTGAACTCTGCCGGTGCGGTGATGCGCAGGTGCGTCGGATACGGAACGTTGCTGCCGAAGTTCGTGTCGATCTGGCCGACGTAGAAGTCGTCGGCGTACTCCTTCGCATCGGACTTGTTGTCCTTGTCGACACCGATGCCTTCGATGAAGCCGAGCGACGGCACGAAGCTCGGCGAGAAACTCGTGAGCACTACGCCGGAGGAGAGAATGAACTCGTCCACACCGCCGCCGTTCTCCGTCGCCCCAGCCGGCAGGATGCCGTGGTAGCGGAATCCAAGCCTCAGAGATGCACCCGGCGCGAGCGGAGTCTTCGGAGTGAACACCTGCAAGCCGGCGCGGTTCTCGGGTTCGACGGACTCGCCATCGAGCGTCCAAGCGGAGTCCTCGAAGTGTGAGCCAGGCGTGACTGGGATCTGTCGCAACGCATCGACGCGATCGTTGAGGAGCGTGTACTCGCCGTCGACCTTGAACCAGCGCCGGTCCGGCTCGAGCTCGAGGTCGATGCGCGCGCCCGCGATCGCGGGCAGCGGCGCGTCCTTCCACGTGCGGATGTTCTTGCGCCAGTAGTCCTTCGCCTTCTTGTCCATCGCGTCGCCTTGGAAGCCGGACTGCACATCGGCGTAGAGCCAGATGCCGAGGAGCAGAGGCGTGGCGACATACGGCGAAAGACGCCACAGTCCGCGCACCATCGCGGCCGGCCGCAGGCGGAGCACGGTGCTCGACGCATCCAATCCGCGCCGCGGAAAAAAGCGGACGGCGATGGCGACGAAGAGAATGCTCATCGCGAGCACGAACGAGCGATTGAGAAGGAGCTCTTTGCGCCACAGCTCCAACGGGCCCATGTCGGTCCAGCTGATCGCGCTCCACAAGTTCCAGTTGCCGACCCAGTTCATGTGGTCGAACAGCTGCATGTAGGTGCTGAGACTCCCAGCGGCGATGCAGACGCCG
>JANLUN010000022.1:0-1662 GCA_031363505.1 Planctomycetota bacterium
CCCAGCATTTCCTGCGGGAGGTATTCGTCGATGAACAAGACTTTCATGCTGTGTGCTTTCCCGAGTCTCTGCCGATGACTCGGACCGCGGTGGGTGGAGCCCAAGTATATCGGCTCGACGGAAGTCCGCTGGCCGTAGCGACTACGGCATAGCTTTTATGCGCGAGCGTCTTTCGTGCGCGTCAGCGCCGCCTCGACCTCCGCGAACGTGCTGTCGCGTCTGAAGCGGCCGCATCGGGCCAATCCTTCCGCGGCCATGCGCTGCCGCAACTCGGGATCACGGAGAAGCTTGTCGATCCGGTCGCGCAACTCGGACGGATTGTGCGGATCGACGAGGTAGCCGTTTTTTCCATCCTCGACGACCTCGGGGTTGCCGCACACGCGGCTCGCGATCATCGAAGTTCCGAGGTTCATCACCTCGAGAAGTGTGTGCGAAAGCCCTTCGTACTCGCTGTTCAGGACGAAGATGTCCGCGGCGCGGATGTAGAGCGGGATCTTCGCGTGGGGAACATTGCCCAAGAACGTGACGCGCCGACCGACGCCGAGCTTTTCCGCGAGCGCCTTCCACGCGTCCATCATGTCTCCGTCGCCAGCGACGAGCAGATGAACGTCGCTCGGAAGTCCCGCGAGCGCTTCGATGATCCCGTCGACGCGCTTCCACACCATCAATCGGCAGATGGTGAGCAAGTACCGCGGTCCTTCGGCGAGGCCGAGCTTCGCGCGCGCCTCGCTCGGCGATTCGCGGATCTCGGAGCGCGCCGGGCCGTGGTACGCGTTGTAGATGCGCTGCACCTTGTCCGGCGGAACTCCGTAGTTGCGCACGAGGATCTGCCGCAAGAACTCCGAGCACGCGATGATGTGCGCGCTGTCCTTCCACCACCGCCGCTGAAGCGCGCGAATCAGCTTCACCTTCCAGCCGTAGGTCTTCGTCTGGAACGTCACGATGTCGTCGCCGCCGCACCACGCGTAGCGGTGGGAGATCTCCCCCGCGCCGTCGACCATGATGCGAATCATCACGGGACGGCCCGCGAGGCGCGCGGCGAACACATGCAGTAGTGCCAAGTGCTCGTTGACGTAGACGACGTCGGCGCGGCGCGCGTGACGCCACACGATGAAGAACGCCTTGAGGTAGCGCAGCGGCATCGAGCCGCGCGAGATCGAGCGCACGGTGTACGGGTAGCCGGTCGGCTTCGGATCGGAGCAGAACGCCACGACATCGACCGAGTGACCGCGCTCGACGAGGAAGCGCGCGAAGTTCGGGACGTACACGGCCGGTCCGCCCAAATCGGGAGGAAAGACCGGCGAGGTGATCAGGACGCGCATGCGTGGCGCGAAAAGACGCGAGCGTGCGAGCTGCGGGGCGTCAGCTCCCGCACGAGACCTCGTCGCGGCTCGTCACCCGGTCGTCTTCGATCGCCCGCAGCCGCTCGACGGTGATGTCGCCGGTCGGGTATTCGCCCGTGAAGCACGCGTTGCAGAACTTCTCGATCTTCGGGTTCCCGGCGCGCGCCGCGGCGTTCATCGATTCGCGGTCGAGGTACATCAGGTAGTCGACCCCGATCATCTCCGCGACCTGCTGCTGCGTGTGCGCCGTCGCGATGAACTCCTTCTTCGTCGCCATGTCGATGCCGTACGGGCACTGCGACGCGAGCGGCGGGCTGCA
>JANLUN010000023.1:0-4767 GCA_031363505.1 Planctomycetota bacterium
AGCCGCCAAGACCGCGCTCCGGCGATGGCGATTCGAGCCCGCTCGCAAGGACGGGCGCGTCGTGCACGCACGGATTCAGCACCGCGTGCACTTCCGCCTGGAATGATCGCCGGTTCAGCCCGACACTCTCGCGAATGTCGATGGCACCGTTGAATCATCCACGATCGAGGCCTCGCCAATGAATCCCGAAGAGTTTCGCCGTCAGGGACATCGGCTGATCGACTTCATCGCCGACTACCGTGCGCGCATCGCGGATCGACCGGTGATGTCGCAGGTGGAACCGGGGGCGGTGCGCGCGCAGCTTCCGGCGATGCCGCCCGCACGTCCCGAGTCATTCGACGCGATCTTCCAGGACTTGGAGCGCGTCATCCTTCCCGGGCTCTCGCACTGGCAGCATCCGAGCTTCTTCGGCTACTTCCCGTCCAATGGCGATCTGTCATCCGTGCTCGGCGACTACATGAGCACGGGACTCGGCGTGCACGGCTTGTCGTGGCAATCGAGTCCCGCGCTGACCGAGCTCGAAGAGACCGTCACCGATTGGGTGCGCCAGATGGTCGGCCTCTCCAGTGCATGGAGCGGCGTGATCCAGGACACGGCGTCGTCGAGCACGCTCATCGCGCTCCTCTGCGCGCGCGAGAGGAGCTCGAGCTACTCGCTCACGCGCGGCGGACTGCAAGCCGAATCGAAGCCGCTCGTCGTCTACGTGTCGAGCCACAGCCACAGCTCCGTCGACAAGGCGGCGCTGCTCGCGGGCTTCGGCCGTCAGAACGTGCGCGTCGTCGCCGTCGACGAGAAGTACGCGATGCGCGCCGACGCGCTCGCCGCCGCGATCGACGCGGACCGCACCAAGGGCCTTGTTCCGTGCGCCGTCGTCGCCACCACCGGCACGACGACGTCGACCGCGCTCGATCCCATCGAAGCGATCGCCAAAGTCGCACGCGAGAAAGGCATCTGGCTCCACGTCGATGCCGCGATGGCCGGCTCCGCGATGATCCTCCCCGAGTGTCGCTGGATGTGGCAGGGCATCGAAGGCGCTGATTCGCTCGTGCTCAATGTCCACAAGTGGCTCGGCGTCGCGTTCGATTGCTCGCTCTACTACGTGCGCGATCCCGAGCACTTGATCCGCGTGATGAGCACGAACCCGAGCTACCTGCAGAGCTCGGTCGACACGCGCGTCAAGAACCTGCGCGATTGGGGACTGCCGCTCGGCCGTCGTTTTCGCGCGCTCAAGCTCTGGTGCCTCGTGCGCGAGCAAGGCGTCGAGGGACTACAAGCTCGCTTGCGCCGCGACCTCGACAATGCGCAGTGGCTCGCGACGGCGGTACTTGGAACTGCGCACTGGTGCGTACTCGCGCCGGTTCCGTTGCAGACTGTCGTCGTGCGTCATGAGCCGCCGGGCCTCGACGCGGATGCGCTCGATCGGCACACGCAAGCCTGGGCCGACCGCGTCAACCGCTCCGGCGCGGCCTATCTCACGTCCGCGACCCTCGACGGGCGGTGGATGGTTCGCGTCTCGATCGGTGCGATCGCGACCGAGCGCGCGCACGTGGAGGCGCTGTGGGCGGCGATGCAGCGCGAGGTTGCGGACTCGAAGCGCTGAGGCCGGTAAAGTTCTGCGTCATGCCGGCCATTAATGCCGAAAGACCCCGGGCAGCCTCTGGCGGTCGAGCCTACAATTCCCCGCTTCCGCGACCGGCTCGCGCTGCTTCCTGACGCATGGCAACACAATCCACGTCCTCGGCCCTGACCCGCCCCTTGCTCGCTTTCGTTCGCTGGTTCGACACCTCGGTGGGGCGTCAACCCGTCTCCGCCGACGAGCCGCAGAAGGTCGATTGGGTCCGCTGCTCGCCGTTCATCGCGATGCACCTGGCGTGCTTCCTCGTCCTGTGGGTCGGATGGAGCCCGTTCGCCGTCGCATTCGCGGTCGCGCTCTACGTCGTGCGCATGTTCGCGATCACGGGCTTCTACCACCGCTACTTCAGCCACAAGACGTTCAAGACCTCGCGTTTCGGCCAGTTCCTGTTCGCTCTCTTGGGCAACTCAGCCGTCCAGCGCGGCCCTCTGTGGTGGGCGTCGCACCATCGCGAGCACCACAAGTACTCCGACCTCGAAGCCGACGTGCACTCGCCGCACCGCCACGGCTTTCTGTGGAGCCACATCGGCTGGATCACGTCGAAGCACAACTTCTTGACGCGCATCGCGTCGGTTCCGGATCTGGCCAGATTCCGGGAGCTGCGTCTCCTCGATCGATTCGACATCCTCGTTCCGCTGCTGCTGTTCGCGAGCTGCTTCGGGCTCGGTGCGCTTCTCGAGCGCTTCGCCCCCTCGCTCGGCACTTCGGGATTCCAACTCACCGTGTGGGCGATGGTTTCGACCGTCGTGCTCTTCCACGGCACCTGCACGATCAACTCGCTGTCGCACCTCTTCGGCCGCCGGCGTTTCGAGACCACCGATCAGAGCCGCAACAACGTGTGGCTCGCGTTCTTGACGCTCGGTGAAGGTTGGCACAACAACCACCACCACTACCCGATGTCGACGCGCCAGGGCTTCTATTGGTGGGAGATCGACCTCACGTACTACGGCCTCGTGATGCTGTCGTGGACGGGTTTGATCTGGGATTTGAAGCCAGTCCCCATTCGCGTGCTCGCCGAGCAACGACCGCGCACTCGACGCTGACGCGCGCGTCCGACCGTAGGACCGTTCCACTAGAACTGGAAGTACAGGAACGGCGACGCCTCGCGCACGCCGAGGAAGATCACGGCGACCGCGAGCAGCGCTAGGTAAGCGAGGCGCCCGTACGCGCCCACGCGACGCCAGATCTTTTCCCAGTCGATGAATTCGCCGCTCGCGTGCACCGCGAACGCACCCACGAGCATCGCGGCGAGCTTCGCGATCGCGCTCGCGTCAGGCGTAAGCACGCGCTCCGACGCGCCACGCAGACCCGCGATCGCTCCGAGCACCTCGTCGGCATGCGCGAGATCGTCGGCGAAGAAGAAGATGATGAAGGCGCACGCCAGGAGCGTCGTCGTCGCCCAACCGGTCAATGCGCCGAGCCATGCGTACTTCGACGGGGCCGCTCGCACCTTGCGTCGCGCGCGCGACAGCCGGATCGACTGGTGCACGGACAGGATCGTGCCGTACGTGATGCCGACGAACACGAACTTCCACGAGCCCCCGTGCCAGAAGCCGAAGACGAGCATCGCGCCGACGTTCGCGCGCCAGATCGCGACGTGACCGGGCCGCGTGCCGAAGAGCGGCGAGTACACGTAGTCCGTGATCCAGGTGACGAGCGACATGTGCCAGCGCCGCATGAAGTCGGGCACCGAGCGCGCGACGAACGGACGCCGGAAGTTCTCGAAGAGTTCGATCCCGACGAGCCGCGCACTGCCGCGCGCGATGTCGGTGTACGCGCTGAAGTCGGCGTACAACACCGCGAGCATGCACAGCGAAGCGAGCAGCACCGTCGAGCCTTCGTACGCCGCCGGATCGGCGAAGATCCCTCCCGCCGCGGCGTGCAATCGATCCGCGAGCACGGTCTTCTTCGCCAAGCCCCACAGGATGCGCCGTGAGCCGACGACGAAGTTGTCCGCGCTGAGCAGTGCGAGCCGATCGAACTGCGGCATGAGATGCGACGCGCGCTCGATTGGGCCGGCGTGCAAGAGCGGGAAGAACGATCCGAAGAGCGCGTACGGGATCGGCGCTCGGCAAGCGGCGACCTCGCGGCGGTACACGTCGATCGCGTAGCCGCAGTGTTGCAGCGTGTAGAACGAGATCCCGATCGGCGCGAGCTCCGACGCCCAGACGTCGTTCTTCACGAGGACGAGCAGCGCGATCTCGCCGATCA
Organism: Planctomycetota bacterium; assembly: GCA_031363505.1. GTDB lineage: Bacteria > Planctomycetota > UBA1135 > UBA1135 > JANLUN01. The sequence goes on from JANLUN010000023.1 coordinate 3,845, forward strand.
CGACTGCCGCGAGCCACATGCGCCGCGCCGGCTTCGCGCTCGACGCTTCGATCGCGAGCCCGCCCGCGAAACCGATCACCGCTGCGGTCGCCAGGATCCAGACGTGTGACGGATCTCGCCAGCCGTAGAACAGCACGCTCGCGCAGACGAGACCGCCGATGCGCGCGCGCGCCGGCAAGAATTGAAAGACCGCGACGACGGCGAAGAGGAAGGGCAGGTACTCGAGGCTCGCGAACGACATGGTGTGGCGCGTCGCGCTTCAGCTCTCGCTCGCCTTGCCGCCCGCGCGCCAACGCGCGAGCGACGCATGGAAGTGGCGGATCCGCCGTTCGTGCACGGTGAGCGCGAGATGCTCGACGCTGCCGCCCTCGAGACCGCGTTGGATCCACGGGAGGTTCTCGAGGTCTTCGTCGAGGATCGCGTCGTAGCCCGCGCGCAGCGAGTCGTAGTAGGCGCGCTGCGCATCCGTCGTCGCGCGTGCTCCGTAGAGCTCGTACGTGACGCGCGTTCGCGCGACTGACAGTGGCACCATGCGGTAGAGCGTGAAGTGCGTCGGCAAGAAGTTGAGCACCGTGCACGGGAACAAAAAGTACGAGAGGTTGGACGTGCGCTGGATCCGATTGAGACGCGGCGGACACGCGACGCCGCTCTCGAGCGCGGCGCGGCCTTGCGGTCCGTCGGCCTCGAACGCTTTCGGAATTCGAAACGCGAGCGCCATGCGCGAGTGTAGGCCGAGCGCCTGGATCGACGGCGCGCGCGACTCGACCAGCGGGTGCACGGTGCGCGAATGGATCGTCGAAACGTGTAGCGGCTCGAGGAATGCTTCGACGCCGATCTTCCAATTGAAGTCGGCCTCGATCGTGCGACGGTCCTTCACCTCGAAATCCGCGAGGTCCCACTGCTCGAGCTCGTCGGCGAGCTCG
>JANLUN010000026.1:0-6083 GCA_031363505.1 Planctomycetota bacterium
GACTCGATCTCTTCCGCGGAGAGCGCATCACCACCCGAGAGCTCGAGCCCGACGTCGGCGAGCCGGTTCGACCGTGAACCGACGTCGCTCTCGAGGTGCGTGGCGATGTGGGCGGCGCGCGTTGTTCGCAACGCGGCGATCACGGCGTCGCGCGTGAACGCGTTCTCGATCGCGAGTTCCGCGTCTACATGAAGCGCGGCGACTTCCGAAAGCTCCGCGCTCGCACCGGGTAGACGCGTCACGCCCGCGGCATCGACCGGGCTGCCGAGGATCGACCAACCGTCGAACTCCGCGCGCGCCAGCGCCGGACCGGGTCTGCGATCGGGGAGACCCGGCAAGATCACGGGCGCGAGCGGCGACTCGACGAGTGCGCCGTCGATCTCGAAGAGCTCGACCGGCAGCCGCTCGAGCGGACCGTGCAACAGGAACAGCAGACGGCCGCGCGGAGTCTTCGCGATCGAGTCACGCAGCGAGGCCGGGAAGAGTCTCCTCGCGATCTCGCCGAACAAGCGCGCGCGCGCGCTGTCGTCGCGCGCGATGATCGCTTCGCGCAGCCTGCGCACGGCGTCCTCGATCGACTTGCGGCCGGCCTCGATCGGCAGTGCGAGCGCGCGTCCATCCGCTGCGACGTGCACGACGACGGTCGAGTCGGGACCGACGACCCACGTCACGAGCCCGCGCTCGAAGTGCTCGGCCCACGCGAGCACGTCGCCTGTTTCGAGCTCGCGCCGTTCGAGCGCGCCGTCGCCCTCCTGGAGCGCGCCTCGAAGCGTGAGCGATTGGTAGGCCTCGATCACGCGCGCGGCTTCGACGCCGCGACCGAGCTCCGCGTTGGCGCGCGCGAGGAGCGCGAGCGTGTGCACGCCGACATCCTCGCCGACCATGTTGGCGACCTCGCGTTGCTCTCGCAGACGGACCTGCACACGCGTCGCGTAATCGAGCGCGCGGGTCAGCGGCTCGACCGCGGAGTCGAACTCGCGGAGTCGCATGCGCGCGGCACCGAGCAGTTCCGACGCACGTCGCCGTTGATCCGACGGCAGATCATCGAGCTTCTCGAGCAACTGGACCGCCGCGCGCGCGTCGCCCTGCCGCAAGTGGACGGACGCCATCACGAGCCTGACGTGAGCGGGCCAGGGGAGCTCCACGTTCGCGAGGTACGCGCGCTCCGCTGCCGCGAGATCGCCGGATCGCAAGCGCGCACTGCCGAGCATCACCTGCCACTCGCGGCGATCCGTCGGATCCGTGGGCGGGAAGCGGTCGAGGAAACGCGCCGCTTCGCCGGGATAATCGCGTTGCAGCAAGAGGTCCGCTTGCCGTTTCACGAGCAACCAGCTCTCCGACGGACGCCGGAAGCGCGAGAGCTCGCGCAGGAGCCGCTCGATCTCCTTGAGGTCGCCCGCTTCGTGCGCCAAGCGGATCATTCCAGCGAGCGCGTGCTCTTGGAAGTCTTCGTTCGCGACGTGTCGTGCGAGCGCGAGGCACTCCTGCAACGATGCGCGCGCGGCACGGTCCTCACCGCGCGCCGCTCGAATGCGGCACTGGATCCACAGCGGCTCGAGGCGCGGCTTCAGTTGACCCGCGCGCTCGAAGAGCGCCAACGCGGACACCACGTCGCGCTCGACGCTTGCGAGCAGCGCGTCGAGTTCCTCTTGCTCGAGCTCGTGATCGCCGTCCGCACGCTCCATCAGAAGCCGCGCGCGGAGGCTCAGTGCGCGCGCCGCCGAGACGCAATCGGGGCCGTCGACGTTGCGTGCGATCATCGCCGCGAGCGCGTCGAGGATCGGAGCGCGCGCGCGTCTCCAACCGTCCTCCGTAAGCTCGTCACTTCGCGCACGCCGTACTTGGTCCCACAAGTCCGTCCAGCGGCGCTCTTCGCCGAGCCCGTGCGCGCGATCCGCCGGAGACTGCGCCGCGTAGTAGAGGAGCACGTCGCGGACGTCGCACCGGTCATGTTCGACGCACAACCGTTCCGCGCTCGCGCGCAGCGCCGGCAACACCGACTCGTCGTTCGCGCGCAGGCGCTGGAGCCCGTCGAGGAACGTTTGGAGTTCGCGGTCGCGCTCCGCGGCCTGGTCGGCGCGAGGTGACGTGCGATGCGCCGCGTCGACCACGCTCGGTTTCGCACCGAGCCAGATCAGACCGACGAGCGCGAACCCGGCGCCGAGCACCGCGATCCCGTGACGGCGGAACAAAGCCACGGGCCTATCGGCCGGGCATGCGGCCCAAGAAGGCGTCGCGTTCGGGCGTGTTCGGCATCGCCTGCGCGAGCCGGCGAGCGTCGGTGAGGAAACCGCGCTCGTTGCAGACTCGAACGGCCGACAGGCTGCGCTCGGGCTCCGCGCGCTCGGCGAGCGACTCGAGCTCGCTCGTCAGCGCCGCGTCCTCGACGAGAGCGAAGTCGCGCTCGCCGAGCGATCGTTCGAGTCCGCGCTCGAGCGCCCAAGCGCGCCACGTGTAGTGACCGGGCACGAGCGAGGGGCCGGAGAGCGCAAGGATCGGCGTCTCCGAGGTGACGCTCAGGACGGGTGTCGCGGTCGCGAACGCGCCGCCGTCGTGTCGCAGGATGTCGACGCGGTACGACTCGGCGCCGGCTTGCGGATCGATCTCGAAGGCGAGCTCACCCGCGAGCGCCGGCCACGCGGCGGCGAGCTTCGGGTTCGTGACCAGCACGCGGTCGCGCGGGAAATACAGTGGACCGCCGGCTTCTCCGCGCAGCAGCGCGTCCGACGGGAACGCGAGCGAGACCGACTCGCGACGGCTTCCGAACCAGAGTCCGCCGATGACGAGGACGCCGGCCGCGGCCGCGAGGGGCGCCCAGCGCTTCCACATCTCGTCGAGGCTCGTCGGCTTTTTCGCGAGCACCGGGCGGCGCGGCGCGATCAGTTCCGGGCGGCGCGCCGGAGCAGCGGTGGGGGTGGTGACCGGTGCGCCGGAGACCGTGCGCGGCGCGATCGGGTGTTCCGTGACGGCGTGGTCGATGACAGGCTCGATCCCCGGCCCGAGGTCGAGCGGCAGCGGCGGCGTCGTCGCGAGGCTCGCGACGAGCCCTGCGCAGTCGGCGCAGCCCTCGACGTGCCGTTCGATCCGATCGCGGCGCTCGAGCGCCAGCGCGCGGAAGCCGGGGCCGCGGCCGAAGTCGTAGAGCTCCTCGCTGGCGGGGCAGGCGCTCGCGCTCTCGCGTGCTTCCTCGCGCGCATCCGCGCGGCGCGCGCTGCGCTGCATCCAGCCGTCTACCGACTGGAGCATCCGGAGGCGCGAACGGCTGTGGGGATCGTCCGTCAACGCGTGCAGCGCGGCGGGGTCGAGCTCATCCCAGTGAGCCAGGGCTTCGGCGACCGCCTGCGAGTCGCGGAGGTCACCGGGCTCGAACCTTGCGAACTTCATTTCCGCGCTCGAATCCGCAATCGCGGCGCTGCGCGGGTCGATTTCCGTGCCTTTTTCGTGGGACTCGGGCTTCATTCGGCGGCCTCCTCGAAAGCAAAGTCGTTCAGCAGGACGCGCCTCAGGCTGGTCGACGCACGCTTGAGCCGGTACTTGGTCTGCTCGAGCGAGATCGACAGGCGCTGTGAGATCTCCCCGATCGTGTGCTCTTCCACGAAGCGCAGTTCCAGTAGGGCGCGCTCTTCGGGGTCGAGCGCCGCCATCCCGCGGCGAACCAGCGAACCGACCTCGGCGTCACCGGCGGTCGATCCCGGTCCGGGGGTCGGATCGATCCGCTCCGGCATCCGGTCGCCGATGGGGGTCAGGCGCGTGTTGCGGCGGGCGCCTTCCTTGCGCTTGATGTCGACGCAGCGGCACCACGCGACGCGGTAGAGCCAGGTGCCGAAGGATCCCTTGTCCGGATCGAAGCTGTCCTTGTCGAGCCGGTCGAGGACGTACAGGACGACGTCCTGGTAGAGGTCCTCGCGAGCTGCGTGGTCGTTCTCGAAGTGCCCGATGCAGTGGTAGAAAAGCGGGCGATAGCGCGTGAGGAACACCGCGACGGTTTCCTCGCGCCGCTGGCGCAAGCCAGCTACCAATTCCTGTTCGTCCACTCGGAATCGAGCCCCTCGGAGGGCCCGACTGCGCGCCTCGACTGCGGACCCCTAGGAATGGTGGATATAGATTCGAGAGGGTCAATTCAAGGGGCGTGACGGCGAGCGAGCACGGAGCGCCGGCTCAAGATGAGCTCATTACGCGACGGCGAGCCGGCGTCGCCTCGGCTGTCGGGCGTCCGCCAAGTCGCTGCTATAATTCCGACCTATGCTCCACTCCGTCCTGCTTTGCGTACTCGCGCTGTCGACCGCCGCCACCCCGAGCACGCCGCAAGCCTCCACCGACTCGGCCGCCGCTGCCGCGCGCATCGTCGAGACCCGCACGTACAAGATCCGGCAGACCGTCACGTTGTCGGACGTCCCCGCGACCGCCAAGGAAGTGAAGCTGTGGGTCCCGATCCCGGCGGACGCCGCTTGGCAGCGCGTCATCGATCGCCGCGTCGTGGAAGCGCCGAAAGGCTGGCGCCTCGTCCATCAACCGGCGTCGAACGCCGAGATGATCGTCGCGACGAGCAAGGGCGGCGAACCCGCGCGGGTGGTGGTCGAGACCACCGTCGTGCGCGAGTCGCCCGCGATCGATCTCTCGAAGGGTTCCGCGGAGGAGTTCCAAGCCGCGCTGTTCCCCGACGAGCTGCGCTCGGATGCGCCGCTCATGTTCGCCGACGACCAAGTCACGGAGCTCGCCAAGAAGGCGTGCGCCGGCGAGTCCGATCCGCGCCGCAAGGTCGTTCGAATCCTCGACGCCGTCGCCGACGCGGCGGATCACTACTCGAAAGACCCGAAGAAGCCCAACTGCGGTCGCGGGTCCGCGCAGGACTGCCTCACGCAAGGCGGCGGGTGCTGCACCGACCTCCACTCGCTCTTCATCGCCGCCGCGCGGTCACAGGGGATTCCGGCGCGCATCCAATTCGGCTACCGCGTCAAGCCCGACAAAGAGGGCCAGGAGTACGACCCGAGCTACCGCTGCTGGGTCGAGTTCTATCTGACGGGGCTCGGCTGGGTCCCGACCGACGTCGTCGTCGCGGACGCGGGTGAACCCGCCGCGCGCGTGGCGAACTACGGCACGCTCGATGCGCGCCGCGTGTGGCTCTGGCAAGGACGTGGACTCGAGCTCGAGCCGCGCCAAGCGAGCAAGCCGATCGAGACCATGAGTTGCGGTTGGGCCGAGATCGACGGCGTGGCGGTCGACGTGCTGCCCGCGAAGGACGGAACCCCGTCGAAGCTCGGTCGCACGATCAAGTTCCAAGAGCTGACGCCGAAGGTCGCCGCGAAGTAGTCCGCGCGTTCGATCGAACCTGCGACCACGGTCGAGTCACGACCGTGGTCGCTGCATTTAGGTGGGATCCGACTGCTCGACCGCGCGTTTGATGCGCTCGAGCATCGCGCCGTCGGTCTTCTGCATCAGCCTGACGAACATTCCCGCGAGCATCCGGCCCAGCAGATTCGTCGGCGTCACGCGGCACTCGAGCTCGAGCTTCGTGCGCCGCGCGTCGAGCGCGTGGAACGTGAAGTCGTAGACGGCGTCGACGCCCATCATCGCGCCGCCGGCGACGTGTCGGTACGGCGGCCGGCGGCCTTGACCCGGACCGTCGTGCTCGCGCACCTCGATCACGCAGCTCCCCTTTTTCATACCCGTCCCGCGGGTCTCCTTGAAGCGCCAGCCCGCGCGCATCGGGCCTTCGGTGAGCGGCTCGATGTGCACGCTCTCGTCGAGCCACTTCGACGCGTTCTCCGTGTTTTCGATGAACGCGAAGACCTCCTCGGCGGGGCGATCGATGATCTCGCTCTTCTGGAAGCCAGGCATGGCGCTATTTCACCGGCCAGAAGATCTGCGTCCGCCATTTCGTCGGATCCGGTTCGATGCCCGGATCGGTCCAGTAGATTTCCCACGGTGCGTCGCGCGCTTCGAGCTTCTGCGACTTCATCCACTCCTCGAGGCGCTTGTAGCTCTTCTGAAGATCGTGATACGGGCCGACGTGCCACGCGATCGCCGTGCGTCCGCCGGGGAGCTCGGCCGACTGCACACGACCTTCGCCGGCGATCGCCTTG
>JANLUN010000067.1:0-21035 GCA_031363505.1 Planctomycetota bacterium
GATCGACGCGGGCGCTGCCGTTCGCTGGGGACTTACACGAGGATCCAACATGCACATCTCCCGCCGATCCGTGCTCCGCACCCTCCCCGCCGCGCTCGCCGGCTTGGCGATCGGTTCGTCTCTCGTTTCGCGCGGCTTCGCCGCGACGCGCGGTCACTCACTCGATCACACGCACGAGGAGTCGTTGACGTTCCTCGCTGCAGTCAAAGCCGGCGACGAGGCCGAAGTGAAAAGGCGGCTCGCAGCGCAACCTTCGCTCGCTGCCGTGCGCGACGCGGCCGGTCTGTCAGCGCTGCTGCATGCACACCTCGCGGGGCATTCGCGGATCGCGTCACTGCTGAAGAGCACCGGACTCGAGCTCGACATCGTCGAGTGCGTCTTCGAAGAGGACTGGAAGCGCATGGGTGAGCTCGCCGAGCGCGATCCGGCCGCGCCGAACGCGCTGCACCCGATCGGCGGCAACTTGCTCTACGCCGGTGCGCTCGCCGGCTCGATGGATCTCTATCGCATTCGCACGTTAGGAGCGGGCCGCGACGACGCGCCGAGCGGCGGGAGCGGATTCACGCCGGCGCGCGCCGCGATGGACCAGCGCACGATCCCCGGTGCAATCATCGCGGCTTGCGATCTGCTCGGGAACGGCAGCAGCCCGAACACACGCCAACGCGGAGGGGACAGCGTGCTCCACGGCGCGGTGCCGCGTCGAAGCGAATACCTGGTTCGCTTGTCAGTCCGCAAGGGTGCCGACGTCGCGGCGCGCGACGACGCGGGACGAACGGCGCTAGCGCTCGCGCGCGAACTCGGTTGGAGCGAAGGCGTAGCGCTGCTCGAAGCTCATGAAAAGATTGCGCGCGACCACCGCGCTTCGCGCTTCCTGCTCGACGCGAATCGAGAACCCGTGCGCCGACCGGACCTCACCGACGTACCGCAGGCGATGCAGAATCGCGTCACCGGGAGCTCGCACGCGAAAATCGCCCAGTTGCGCGAGTTCGTCGAGAAGGACCGTCGGCTCGTGTACTCGGTCTCGACCGACGACGAGCTCGCGATCGAAGCGAGCGCGCACGTGGGCAACCGCGATCTGATGCGCTACCACCTCGACCACGGCGCGCCGCTCTCGCTGCCAACCGCGGTGTCGATCGGCGACATCGAGATGGTCCGATTCCACTTGGATCGCGATCCCTTGCTCGTGAACGAGCGCGGCGCCCACGACTTCGCGGTGATGCACTACGCCGCGATCGGCGGCGGCGGTGTCGAGTTCGCGGCGCTGCTGCACGAGCGCGGTGCGGCCGTCGACCAAGAGAGTCAGGGATTGACCACGCTGCACTGGAGCGTGCGGAACGATCTCCCCGAGTTGACCGTGTGGCTGATCGAGCACGGCGCTCAGCTCGAGGCCGTCGCGTACAAGTGGGAGCGCGCCGGCCAAACGCCGCTCCAGGTGGCGTTGGAAGACAAGAACGAGCGCCAGGCCAAGCTTCTCCGCGACGCCGGCGCACGCGGATAGGCTGGGTGCGCCGCGACACGCTGCCACGTGGTCTCGTTCGACTCGTGCATGAGTCTTGCTCACGCGAACGCGAGCCGTCCGTCCGCTGGGTAGCATGACGCGCATGCTCACCGCGCTCCTTCTCGCCTCTCAAGCGGCCTCGCCGCCCCGCCACTGGACCATCGTCTTCTACGGCGCTGCCAACAACAGCTGCGAGGAGACGATCATGCACGACATCGCCGAGATGAAGCAGGGCTTCGTCGACGATCAAGGTGTCGAGCTGATCGTCTTCGTCGATCGCGTGAACGGTTTCTCGGCGGACAAAACGGCGCTCGGCGAAGACTTCACCGACTCGCGTCTCTACCGCATCACGCACGATCGCGCGGAGCGTCTCGACGGCGCGCCGGAGCTGCCCGAGATCACGAAGTCCTCCGCGTTCGATGCGAACACGGGCGATGCCGCGACTCTGCGACAGGTCGTGCGCTACGCCAAGTCGCACTATCCGGCCGAGCACTACGCGCTCGTCTTCTACAGCCACGGCGACGGCCGCAGCATGTGCGCCGACGACGACAGCGGCGGCGATCGGCTCTTCCCCGCGGAGATCACGGATGTGCTGGAAGAGCGCGACAGCGTCGATCTCATGGGCTTCGACGTGTGCTCGATGGGCGGCGTCGAGAACATGTACCAGTGGCGACCGGGCACGGAGGACTTTCATGCAAACGCGGTAGTCGCGTCCGCATCCGTCTCCGGACCGTGGCCGTACACACCGATCCTTTCACGATTGCGCAAGGCGCCGTCGAACGGTGACGCGCGCGCGATCGATCCAGCGACGCTGACGGCGCTCGCGTTCGCCGATCTCGTCGTCGAGGAGAAGCATCGCGAGCTGCTCGCGATGGATGCGCGCTCGCAAGCCCAGTCGAGCTTCGAATCGTGGGCCGCGTACGACCTGACGAAGGTCGCCGAGCTGAAGCGCGCGATCGATGCGCTTGCGGTCGAGCTCGGTCGCGGTGACTTCAAGGACGTCGTCGAAGGCGTCCGCGGTTCCGGCGACGGCCCGCTCTCGATGAACTACATGATGCCGGGCGAGCCTGGTTGGCTGCGCATGCCGTACTTCGACGTGTACGAGCTCGCCCAGCGTCTCGCGCGCGACGCGAAACTTCCCGAATCGATTCGCGCGTGCGCGAAAGTCGTCGCGCAATCGACGGACGGCGTCGTCGCGCGCTCGTTCGGCCTCGCGCTCTACACGGGTTTCGAGACGAGCAAGCACGGTCTCTTCCTTGTGTTCCCCGATGGCGACGTGCGCGAAGAGGTCTTCGGGATCGCCGGACGCGCGTGGCGCCAATTCAATTGGTACGGCCCGAACGATGCGGGCCCGGCGGGCACAAGCTACGGCCGCTCCGCGTTCTGCCGCGACGGTGCGATCGCGTCGAACGGGAAGATTGAGAACTGGTTCGAGCTCCTGGACCTTTGGTTCGACGAGCCCTACGACACGGACGGCGGAGTCAACGGGTACAGCTGGTGATGCGGCGCAGGGGGCGCCTGCCATCGCTCATCACGAAGGGAACAAGCACGGCGTCCACGCCGTCGTTCTGGCCCGGAACGAATGGCGCGTTTCGGCCCGCGCGAGCGCGTCCTGACGCCCGGCGGGGTCCTGAACTTCATGCTAGGCTCAGCGGCCTGTCATAGACTTCTGCGGGCGCCGGATTTGGCCTAGATCGTCCCCTCGTTTCTCGCCCCGCCCGTCCCTGCCGCCGCCTCACCCCACGCCCCGGATCTCCGCGATGAAGTCCACGCTCCTTGCCTGCGCGATCGTTTCGCTTTGCATCGCCCCCGCCGCCGCCCAGGTCGGCTCCGCGACGCCCATGTCCGAAGGCAAGCCGGCCGGGCTCGTGAAGGGCGACAAGAAGCAGCCGCAGCGCACACCGGTCGCGCCGATCTCGCCGGGGCCGCACGCCAGCGCGAGCGTCCTCCCCCCGCCCGCCAACGACGGTTGCGGGAGCGCGCAGGTCATCGCGGGCTCGGGTCCGTTTGCATTCGATCTGACGCAAGCGACGACCGGCGCCGAGGGACAAGCGAACGGCGCGTGCGTGTTCTTCGGGCTGCCGGGGATCGACGCCGACGTGTGGTACCAGTGGACTGCGTCGTCGACGGGCACCGCGGTCATCAAGACGTGCGGGCTGACGACCGTCGACACGAAGATCGCGGTGTACGCCGGCGCCGGCTGCGCGGCGGCTGCGACGAGCGCGATCGCGTGCGGCGATGACGCCTGCGGTCCGTACCAGACGCAAGTCAACGTCGCGGTGACGAACGGCAGCACGTACTTGATCCAGCTCGGAACGTATCCGGGCGCGGTCACCGGCACCGGATCGTTCTCGATCCAAGTCAGCGCGCCGCCGACGAACGACAACTGCGCCACCCCCGTGATCATCTCGGGCAACGGCACGTTCAACTTCAACAACTCGCAAGCCGCCGCGGGCTCGCAGGGCCAGAACAACGCCGCCTGCAACTTCTACACGCTCACCGCGATCGACAACGACGTGTGGTTCCGCTGGACCGCGCCGTCGTCCGGCGTTGCGACCGTCTCGCTGTGCGGCCTCACGAGCATCGACTCGAAGGTCGCGGCGTACTCCGGCGCGGGCTGCCCGGTGGGAGCTCCGCTCGCGTGCAACGACGATCAGTGCGGCTACCAGTCGCGCATCTCGTTCCCGTGCACGGCGGCGGGCGTGTACACGATCCAGCTCGGCACGTACCCCGGTGAGCCGGGCACGGTCGCGACGTTCACGATCCAAGTGACGCAGCCGGCGACGAACGACGACTGCACGTCGGCGACGGTGATCAGCGGTCCGGGAACGTTCGCGTTCGACAACTCGCTTGCGACGACGGGCGTGCAAGGACAGTCGAGTCTCTTGTGCGACTACTTCGGCGCGACGGGCATCAAGAACGACGTCTGGTTCCGGTGGACAGCGACGAGCACTGGGCAGGCGTCGGTTTCGCTCTGCAACCAGGCGTTCGGGCTGGACTCGAAGGTCGCGGTCTACAGCGGGACCACCTGTCCCTCGGGCCAAGCGATCGCGTGCAACGACGATGCGTGCGGCCTCGAATCGAAGGTGTGTTGGAACGCGACCTCGGGCGCCAGCTACATCATCCAGATCGGCACGTACCCGAACTCGACCGGCGCTCCGGGCACGACGGGCACGTTCAACGTCGCCGTCAGCGCGCCGCCTGGCGGATGCCGCTACGACGACGGCGTGTCCGACAACTCCGTCGGGCTCAACGGCGGCGGCGCGGTGCTCTGGCTGCAGCGCTTCGGCACGACCGGAAACAACACGCGCATCACGTCGGTCTCGACCGCGTGGGGCAGCGCGGCCTTCCCCGGCAATGCGCCGCCGAACGGAACCGCGGCGCGCATCGGCGTGTGGGACGATCCCAACGACGACGGGGATCCGACCGACGCCGTCCTGATCTCCCAAGTCACGTCGACCGTTCAGAACGTCGACACAGACACGCTCGTGCGGTACGCGCTGCCGTCCAGCGCGCTGATGAACGGCGTGTTCTTCGTCGGCGCCAGCGTCGTGCACGGCGTGGGCGAGTTCCCCGCTCCGCTCGACTCGTCGATCTGCAACGGCTCGATGGGACGCGCGTGGGTCGCGGGCGACACCAGCGGCACCATCAACTTCAATGCGCTCGGCGCGAACGACGTTCCGCCGGTCGAGCTCGATGCGATGGAGCTGCCCGGCGTGTGGCTGCTCCGCACCGATTGCTGCGGCACGGTCGGGTTCGCGTTCTGCTTCGGCGACGGCTCTCCGGTTCCGTGCCCGTGCGTGGCGCCGAACACGGTGCCGAGTCCGGCCAGCGCACCGGGCTCGGGCTGCGCGAACTCGTTCAATCTCGAAGGCGCGAAACTGTGCGCGACCGGCACGACGAATCCCGACACGGTCGAGCTCGTGAGCATGGGCCAGACGACCGTCGGCTTCGGGTTCTTCATCGCGGCGAGCGCGCAGCTCCCGCTACCGATGGCTTCGGGCGACGGACTCCTGTGCATCGGCGGCACGATCATCCGCTTCGGATCGCAGAACGCCGTCGGTGGCGTGTTCGTGTATCCCAACCCGCCGCTGGGTTGGACGCTGCCGCTGCACTCGATCAACGGCATCACGCTCGGCAGCGGTCAAGCCGGCTACTACCAGACGTTCTACCGCAACGCGATTCCGAACTTCTGCAACTCACAGACGTCGAACCGCTCGAGCGCTGTTCTGATCCAGTGGAATTGATGCGCGGGTGAGCACCAAGACGCGGCCGCGCCCGGCGAGGTGCGGCCGCAGTCGTTTCGAGAGTTCGCAACTTGGAACAGTGGGTTGCCGCGAGTGCGCGCGGCTTGGAACAGCGGCCCGCGCGCGTGAGCGTTCGCCGCCGCAGAGCCGCGCTTGCAGGCTGAGGAACACTCCTCTATGAAGGGCCTTCCCAACGAAGGAGGCGAGAGCACCATGGCCGACCGCAAGAAAAAGAAGACCGAGCCCGCGAACGACGCGGATGCCTCCCCCGCCAAGAAGAGCGTCAAGCGCGCGCCGAAGAAGCTCGACGAGCTCGATCACAAGACGCTGAAGCTGATCGAAGGCACCGCGACGCGCGTGCAGTCGTCGATCTTGAAACGCATCTTGCCGGAGCTGCGCTTCCCGACGCGCGCGTTGTCGAACGTGAAGTACGACACGAAGGTCGGCTACTTCGAGCTCGGCCGCGGTCAAAAGGCACGCGCGCTCAGCGTGACGACCGTGAAGTCGTTCGCGCAGACCTTGCGGCTGATGTCGATCAGCAAGGAGATGGTCGAGAACAACGACTTCGCGACGAAGCGGGAGGCGTACTACGTCTCGAAGAACTGGGGCGACTGCAAGTTCAACGAGCAGGTCGAGTCGGACACGGTGATGGACGACATCGAGGCGCTGGCGTCGCTAGACGGTCTCTCGCGCGAGCAATTGCGCTACTACCCCGAAGAGCACGGCGGCTCGGTCGCCGGCAATTTGATCGTCATCGACAACGATTCGGAGACGGGCCTGCCGATTCGAATCGACTGCACGGGGTTCGGCTCGGGGAGCTACTCGATCCCCCACTCGGTCGAGCACTTGAGGTTCGAGACGAACGCCAAGTTCGTCCTCGCGATCGAGACGGGCGGTATGTTCCAGCGCCTCAACAACCACAAGTACTGGAAGTCCGCCGAGTGCATCTTGGTCGAGACCGGCGGCGTACCGACGCGCGCAACCAGACGATTCATCCGCCTTCTCGCCGACGAGAGGAAGATCCCGGTCTATGCGTTCGTGGACTGCGATCCGTATGGAATCGCGAACATCTACCGGACGCTGAAGGTCGGCTCGGGCAACGCCGCGCACATCAATCGCTTCTTCTGCGTGCCGCAGGCGCAGTATCTCGGCGTCACGCCGCAGGACATCATCGACTTCAAGCTACAGGACGCGACGCACGCGCTGCTCGAGGTCGACATCAAGCGCGCGAAGGACGCGGTGAAGAACGACCCGTTCTTCCAAGCGCACAAGCCGTGGATCAAGGCGATCGATCAGATGCTGAAGATGGGCGTGCGGGCCGAGCAGCAAGCGCACGCGAAGTGGGGACTCAACTTCGTGATCGAGGAGTACCTGCCGCGAAAGCTCGCGAACCGGAAGGGGTTCTTGCCGTAGGCGTGCGCGCGAAGAGTGGGACGCGCGCGCTACTTTGCCGCGACGAGCGTTCCTACAATCCGCCCGCATGATCGGCGTTAGTTCGTGGAGCTCGGCGGCGAGCGGCGTGGCCGTGCTCGCACTGGTCAGTGCTTCGTGTTCGCAGGAGACTCCGGCCTCCCCCGCTCGGCGCGTCATCCTCATCACGTGCGACACGCTGCGCGCGGACCATCTCGGAGCGTACGGCTACCCGTCCCCCACGAGCCCGGAAGTCGATGCCTTCGCGCGTGACTCGATCCTGTTCGATGCGGCGTACTCCACGTCGCCGTGGACGGGGCCTTCGCTCTCGAGCCTGATGACGGGACGTCTGCCCGACGAGATCGGCGTCCCGGGCGGCAATCGCTTTCCGCTTCCCGCCGCGGCCGTCACGCTCGCCGAGATCGTGCGTGACGCTGGGATCGCGACGGGCGCTGTCGTGTCGAACTGGGTGCTGCGGCGACCGGGTGCCGCGCACGGCGATGCGGGCGTCGCGCAGGGATTCCAGCACTTCGATGACGACATGCGATCGCGCGAGGCGAATCGCGAGAAGAACTTCGAGCGCGTCTCGCCGGACACGGCGCAGGCAGCGATCGATTGGCTCGAAACTCAGAAGAGCTCCGGCACGGACCGCTTCTTTCTGTGGGTCCACTTTCAAGATCCGCACGGACCGTACACGCCGCCGGCAGAGATCGCGCGCGAGTTCCTGCCCGAGCCGACAGGTGAGCAGCCTCTGACAGCCGGTACTACGCAGAAGGGCAAGGGACAGCTGCCGTCGTATCAACGGATCGACGAGAAGCTCGACCCCGCCTTCTACCGCGCGCAGTACGACGCCGAGATCCGGTACTTCGATCAAGGATTCGGCGCGCTCGTCGCGTGGCTGCGCGCGAGCAACTGGTACGACGACGCGCTCATCGTGTTCACGGCCGACCACGGCGAGTCGCTCGGCGAGCACGACTACTGGTTCTGTCACGGGGAGAACGTGCACCGCGAGCAAGTGCGCGTCCCGCTGGTCGTGCACTATCCGAAAGCGTCGCGTCGGCCGTCCGCGCGCGTCGAGACGCTCGTCAGCCATCTCGACCTCTGGCCGACGATCCTCGAAGCGTTCGCGCTCCCACCGCGACCGAATCGAGGCGTTTCACTGTTCCGCGACGAGGTTCCGCGCGATCGGATCGCCGTGCACACGCTCGGTCTTCCCGGCGCCGCGAACCGCTGGGAAGGAATCACGAGCGACCGCCTCCGTTGCGTGATCGAAGGACGAGAGCCTCCGCGTCTCTACGAGATCTCCGACCGGCTCGAGGCTGACGATCTTGCGGCGCGACTGCCCGAACGCGTCGCCGATCTGCTCCAAGCGCGGCAGACGTTCCTCTCGAGTCACGTCGCGCCTACGCTCGACGCGCAGGAGATGAGAGCTGGCGCGGACGACGAGCATGCATTGAAAAAGCTCGGCTACACCGACGGCGATCGATGAGTGCCGTGCTCGAGCCCGATCGCCCGTGGGATCGTTCGTCGAAGCTCGCGCTCGCTCTGCTTGTCGTCGGCGCGCTCGCGAGCCTCGCGTGGCTCGTGCATCCCTACCACGAGGCGAACGTCGCGACGAACGACGCGGCGATCTACATCGTCGTCGCCAAGGCGATGCTCGCGGGCGAGGGCTACACGTTCCTCGATCGTCCGTTCACGGTTCACCCGCCGGGGATGCCGCTCCTCATCGCCGCCGTAATGGCGTGGCGCGGGCTCGACTTCTACGCACTGAACTTCGTAGTCAACCTGTTCGCCGTTCTGCTCGTCGCGTCGCTCTTCGTCCTCATCCGTCCGCGCCTCGGTCCGTGGCTCGCGTTCCTCGTGTGCGCGCTCGTCTGGCTCAATCCGACGGTGCGCCGGCTGTCGAACCAAGTCATGTCGGACGTGCCGGGTGCGGCGCTGATGGTCACGTGTCTCGTCGTCGAGCGCTGGGCGAGCCGCCGGCCGTCGTACGCGCGCGAGATCCTGCTCGGCGCATTGATCGCGCTCTCCGCATACGTGCGCACGGTGAGCGTGCTGCTCATCCCGGCGATCCTGCTCGGGCGCGCGCTCGGCCTTTGGGGATCGCATCCCAAGTTGCGCGAGTGGGTGGAGTTCGCGAAGCGGCGGGCCGTGCCGTTCGTCGCCGTGTGTCTCGCGCTGCTCGTGCCGTGGAACATCCGCAGCGCGCGCCTCGCGCCGAAGGAGACGATCGACCAGAACTTCGTCCACTCGTACTCGTCCGGCATGTGGCACGCCGATCCGCGCGATCCGAATTCGCCGACGCTGCCCGTGCGAGCGATCCTCGAGCGCATACCGATCCGCGGCGAACAGATCTCGGGGCTCATCGGCAACCGATTGTGGACGAAGAACGAGCTCTTCGATCGCACCGACGACACCGATGACATCGGGGGCGAACGCGGTGCCGTCGCGAACGACGAGATCGAGATACGGTCGTCGGACGTAGTCGCCGGCGCATTCGTATGGCTCGCTGCCGCGTGGATCCTCCTCAGGAAGCGTCGCGCGTCCGAGTGGCTGCTCGCGGCGAACGTCGCGCTCGTGTCGATCTACTTCGGCTTTCAGCACCGCCTCGTGCTGCTGCCGTTCGTGCTCGGCATTCCGCTCGCCGTCGAGTGCGTGCTCGATCTCGCCCAGCGCGCGGGCCGAGTACGTGCAGCGAGTTTCGCGTGCGCCGCCGCGCTGTTCGCCGCGATCGCCGTCGATTTTCGCCCGCGCGAAGGCTGGGAGAATATCGCGGCGCGCCACCGGCTGTTCCAGGAGTTCTGCGACGACGCCGCGCGGCACTTGCGTCCCGATGCGCGACTCGCCGCGCCGATCGGGTGGCACTACTCGCTCTACCTCGATCGTCCCGTGTACTCGCTGACGTTCGCGAAGCTGCGCAAGGACGACTCGCGCAGCGCGCAGTTCATCTACGACAAGTACGGGCTCAACACGCTGATCTGCGCGCCGTTCACGGCCGCGGAGGTGTCACTCCTGCCGCAGTGCCGCGCGTTGCCGAACTGCGAGCCGGTCGCGCACGGCGGCGTCGTCGTGCGCGTGCGCGAGTGAACCTGCCGCGTCAGGACTGCGGGCCGGACGGCGACTGATCGACCGCGTAGTGCGAGCTCGCGTACGCGGCACCCGAGTGCTCCGCGCGCTGATTGTCCTGCTGCGGATTCGACGCGAAGTAGAACGGCGCCACGTCGGACGGGCAGTAGTGACAGACGAAGCTTCGCCGCGACAGCTCTCGGTTCTCGATCGGCGATCCGCCGTGCGCGAGGTCGGCGCTCCAGATCAGCACGTCGCCCTTCTTCGGACGGAAACGTTGGAGCGCGAGACCCATCGCCTTCGAGCGCGTGTGCAATCCCTCGAGGTACTCGTTCAAGATCGGCTCGCCGTGACGTTCGCGGTGCCAGTTGCGCGTTCCGCCGGGGAACACGTGCTCCGGCAAGCGATGGCTGCCGGGGTAGTACGCGAGCTCGCCCGATCCGGGTTGAATGTCCTCGAGCGCGATCCACGCCGCGGCGAACTCCATCGGTGAGCGCGTGACGACGTACGCCGTGTCTTGATGGATCGGCTGCTCGCTGCCCTTCTCGAACGACAAGCCTTGGAACAGCATCGGCGTGCGCTCGAACACGATGTTCAGGAAGCGCACCAGCGCCGGCGCGAACGCGGCTTCGCGCGCGCTCTTCGAGAAGACGTAGAGATCGAGCAGCTTCGCCGCCGCGCCGCGCGCCTTCGGATCGAGCGGCGTCACGGTGCCGCCGCGTTCCACACGGAACCGCGGATCGAGCGTGCTCCAGATCGTCTCGACCTCGGCGTTGATCCGGTCGACGACTTCGGGCGCGACCGCACCGGGCAGGATGACGAAACCGTCGGTGCGCCAACGGCGCAGGAGCTCGATGTCTTGCGGCGTGATCGTTCCCGAAGCGAGCTTCGCCTCTGTGAGCGCGTCCGCGTCGTTGCGATCGGTCCACAGTCCGCCGAAGCGGCTGAAGTAACCGGGGCGTGCCTTCTTCAGGGCAAGTCGGGCGAGGAGTCTTCGAATCATACGTGTGTCTCGAGCGAGCGCGGGATTGTCACCGAACTTCGGCCAGGGCGAAAGCCAGCGTCACCAGCGCATGTACTCCGTCAGCAGCCAGCGCGACGGCCGCTGCGCCGCACTGGTCGCGATCTCGTTCAGCTTCGCCGCGTCGCCCGCCTCGATCGCCGGCTTCAGGTCCGCGAGGAGCTCGCGGGTGAAGCGGCCGGTCATGGTCTCGAGCTTCGCGGCGCACTCCTGCGCTTGCGTCACCTTGTCGGCCGGTTTGGCCTTGGCCTTGACGCGATCGACGAGCTTCAGCGCCTCCTGCCAATCCTTCGCCACCTTGCTCTCGCGCACGGCCTTCAGCGCCGCCTGCGTGTTCTTGTCGAACGGCTTTTCGACGAGCGGCGCCCACTTCATCACGATCTCGATCGCGGGGTCGGCTTCCTCACGCGTGAACGTGGCCGCGGTCGCGCTGATCGCCGCGCACGCGTTCTCGAGTGCGTCGAGCTTCGTCCGCGCGTCGTCGACACCCGCGGTCAATCCCTTTTGGAAGCCCTTCGACTGTCGCAGGATCGGCAGCGCGGTCGCGACGTCGCCCGCGGCGAGCGCGGGCAGCGCGCGCTCGTTCCACTGCTTCGTCCACGCGTTGAGCTCCTTGAGCTTGCGCTTCTCGATCAAGTCGGCGAGCGGCACGTCGAGGAACGTCTCCTGGCCCTCGGCCCACGGCGCCGCGCTCGAGAACCCCGGATCGCCTTCCCACACGACCTTGCCGTCGATGTCGAGCAACAGGAGACGCGGCAGGTTGAACTTGTCGACCGCGTACTGGGTGAACGTGTCGCCGATGCCTTCGCCCGAGCGCGCGTCGACGGCGACCGCGCCGGGCAGCGGGTGCGACTTCAAGTACGCGTCGACGTCCTTCTCGTCGTTCGGTGACGCGAGACACACGAACTCGAGGCCGACGTCGGTGTGCTTCTTCGCGAGCTCGCCGAGCCACGCGTCGATCTTCACCAGGTTGTTCTGCGGGATGCTCCACAGGACGAGGAGCTGCGGCACGGGACCACGATCGTTCCAGCGCTCGCGCTTGCCTTGAACCCAGCGTCCGACCTTCGGCCAGGGCGGCACGCGGCCGAGCCAGCTCCCGTCGACGCTGCCGCCGGAGTCGCTCGCGAACGCTTCCATGCGGATCTCGCGCTCGATCTGCGCCGCCGGATCGCGCGGCGCGCGCGACATGAACCGGATGTTCGAGAAGCGCGCATCGCCCGGCCCGGTGACGAGACCGAATCCTCCGCGCAGCGCGTCGACGCTCCCGAAGTCCTGCGTCGCCAGGAACTCGCCGTCGAACCACGCGTCGACGAGTTGTCCCGACACGTCGATGCGCAGCTTGTGGACGCCCTGCACGCTCGTCGCCGCGTCCTTCGCCTGCGCCGCGGTTCGCACAGCGTTGTGTCGCCACGTCTTGAACGCCGCGTTGCCGTACGACGTCGCGAGGTCGATGAAGCCCGAGTCCGACAGGCCCGACTTGTCGTCCTTCGCGCGCGACTTGCCGGGGAACAGCATCAGCGCGTGGAAGCTCTGCACGCTCTTCTTCCCGAACACGAGGCCGCAGAAGTTCACCTTGCCCTTCTCCGCGAGGACGTCGGCCTCGAGCGAGAAGTCGCCCGACGTCGCCTTGTCGAGCGTCAGCATCCGGAAGTCGAACAGCGAGTCGGAGTACTCGCCGAACTTCGATTGGATGTACGCGCCGTCGGCCGTGAACACGTCGCCATCGGTGTACGACCAGCCTTCGAGGCTCTTCTCGTCGTACGCGACCGACCACAGCTGCAGCGACTTGCCGCTCTTGCGCACCGCGTCGGCGTAGAAGCTGAAGATGTCGGGGACGTTGAGCTCCGTGCCCATGCGCCACGAGAGATCCATGACCATCATCGGGCGCTCGGCGGATTGATAGCGCTGCACGAGACTCTTCACGGTCGCGAAGAGCTCCTTGTGCACCGTCGAGAGCGCCTTGCGCTTTGGATCCCACTTCTCGAGCCGCACTTCGGCGGCCTTGACCGCAGCGTCGTTCGGCGGATCCTGCGCTTCGAGCAGGCGAATCGCTTCGAGCGCGAGCTTCGACGCCCGGTCCGTCCCTTTGCGTTCCGCCAAGAACGCCGCGAAATCGAGCAGCAACTCGGGATCGTTCGGCGTGGCGACGAGGCCTTTCTCGAAGTGCTCCTTCGCGGCGACCGTGTCCTTCGCTTTCAACGCATTGCGAGCCCACGCGAGAAACGGACGCTTCACCTCGAGCTGTCCCGTCTGCTCCTTCGCGAGCGCAGTCAGCCAGTTCTTCCAGACCTCGTCGAGCTGGCCGCAGTTCTTCGGCAACGCGACATCCGCGGCGCCCTTCGGACGCTCGACGCCCTTGATCGGCGGCGTCGGGTTCGCGAGCACGATCTCCTCGAAGTTCTTGACCGCGCTGTCGCCTTGGCGGCCGCCGGACTTGTCGATGAACGTGCGGAACGCCGTCCGGTACACGAACCGGCCGTCGACGGGATCCTGATAGTTGTAGAGGAAGTAGACGACGCCCCACGTCGGGTCGTACCACGCCGGTCCCCACTCGTACTTGTTCTCGATCACGATGTGGAACGTCGGCGCCTTGGGCGGATTGCTGTCGGAGAGCTTCTCCTTGTTCATCCCGTCCATGTGATCGCTCATCCAGCCCTTCTCCATCCGGGCGACAAGCGGGAACAAGCGGTGATTGGCCGGCAGGTTCATGAGCACCGTGCCGTTTTGGAGGATGCGACAGCCCTCGAAGAACGACGCGAGCCCTTCGTTGAGCCATCCCGATGCGTTCGTGGCGAGCGAGACGAACTGGTGCGCGGCCTCGTGGAAGAGCGTGCCGGTCATGTCCTCGAACGTGCCGCCTTCGATGTAGGTCTCGACGGCGTTGCCCGTGAAATGCCCGCCGCTCCACTCGACCGGCGGTCCCTCACCGAGCTTCAGGTACTCCGCGCGCTTCGTGAAGATGTGCAGCTCGATGCGCGGAACGCTGCCCGGCGCGTCCTCGGTCGCGTACTGGAAGAACTCGCGATAGAAGCCATTCATCTGCTCCATCGCTTCCGCGGCGCGCACGAGGTTCGAGTAACCCGAGTTCGTGTGCGTCACGTAGTTCTCGCGCTCGAGCTTCGCGCGATCCTTCCACTCCGCGTGCTTCGCGTCGTGCTCGCGGATCCATTCCTCCGACACGCCGGCCAAGAGATCCTTCGGCTTGGCGTCGGCGGCGAGACTCGGATCGGGCGCCGATGCGAGTCGATCGATCGCGTCCTTGCTCGCGACGTACTCGGGATCGAGCGCCAGGATCTGGCGGTGGATGCGGATCGCCGAGTGCGGCCGTTTGTCCTTCTCGTATTGCTCCGCGAGCGGCCAGAGCTTCACGATCGTGCTCGTCGAGAGCTGGAGCAAGTCCGGCGCGATCGAATCAGCCGCAGTCACGCGTTGCTCGATCGTCGTGAGCTCGGCGGCGGGAGCCTTCTGCGCGCGCGCCAAGCGCAGCAACTGGTGCAGCGCGTAGACCTCCTCGTCTTTGTCGCCGGCGAGCGCGGCCGACTGAGCGCGCAGATCCCAGGCGCGCGTCGACTTGCTGTCGCGCTCGAGCGCGCGCGCGACCCACTGTCGCGCGTCCGCACCGTTCTTCGCCGCGACGGCTTTCTCCGCGTTGTGGATCGCCGACTCGAACGTCGACTCCGCCGCGCGAGCGGGGCTCGAAAGACAGAGGAGAGCGAAGAGCAGCGCCGCGGTGATTCTCGTCTTCATGGCTCGCCGAATGTGGGTTCTGGACGATCGGGCCGGGATGTTACCCAATCGACGCGCGGGCGAACGAGCTCGACACCGCGCGCGAGTCGACGTGCTCAGCGAACCGCGGCCGGAAGCTGTTCCCTCTGCGCGCGCTTCTCGGCCTTCTTCAGCTGCTTCGCCTGCTTCGACTTGAGCTTCTTGGCGAGCTTCTCGGGTTTGCCGAGTTTGCCGAGCTTCTCGAGTTTGCCGAGCTTGGCCGGTTTATCGGGCTTGTCGGATTTGTCGGGTTTCGCGGCGTCCTTCGGCGCGGACTTCTTCACCTTCAGCGTCGCGTGGATCGCTTCGATCTGATCTTCGTGGATGCGGTCGTGCCCCGCGTACATCACGATCATCGTCGCGATCGATTCCTCACCGCGTTCCGTGTGCAGCCCGACGCGCGTCCACGCATCGTCCGCGAGTCGCTGCATCAAGCCCACGTTGGCGGACCGGACCGCGGCGAACGCTTCGAAGAGCTCGCTCGTCTTCACGCGCTCGATGCCGAGGCGATCGACGAACGCGTCCTGGTCGTAGCCCAGGATCGGCGGACGGTCCATCGCCGCGACGAAACGCAGCCGCGATCCCAGGATCACTTCGCCGTCCGCGAGGTGCGCGATCACTTCCTTGATCGACCACTTGCCTTCCGCCGGCCTGCGCGCGAGCTCCTTCTCCGACAGACCGCGCAGGAGCTTCTTGATGCGCTTCGGCGCCTTGCGCTGCGACTCGATGGGATCTTCTCCGGCCAGCGCCTGCACGTAACGCTCGGGAACGACCGGACCGGGATTGCCTGCGACCATGGTGTGGACCTGCGAGTTGGGTTGGCGGATCGACGAGGGGCGCCAGTATAGCGGCCGCCGCCGGGTCTCGGCGGAACGCACGCCTGCGCGCGGTCACTGCGCGTAAAGGTCGATGACGCGCCCGATCGCGCGCGCGCAGACGCGGCAGAAGCTCGTCGGATTGCGCGTGAACATGATGCAGTCGACCTCGGGCCGGTAGAGCCCCTTCGCTTCGTAGGCGGCGCCCTCGAACGCGCCGACCTTGCCGAAGTACTTCTCCCCCGTGAGCATCGGCGTCGTCTTGGCTTTCACGTCGCGGAAGAGCGCTTCCGCCGCCTCCTCGGGCGCCTTGTCGTCGATCATTTTCTTGCGCTGGGCTTGGTAGCCGAGGTCGACCTTGTCGTACGCGTCTTGATCCCACGGCGTCGGGATCGGCGTTCCGCTGGCAACGAGGTCGGCCCACTTCACGTGCGTTCGGTCGATGAGCGCGGTGACGTTCGGCTCCCACGGTTCGACGCCCTTCGCCGTGAAGGCTTCGTACGCGACCTGCGAGCTGTAGTACTCGTCGGCGAGTCCCGCGAACGAGTGACCGAACTCGTGCACGAAGACGTACGGCGCGGGCTCGGTGTCCGACGCGACCGTCGCCCAGAGATTGAAAATGCCGCCGCCGCCGTACTTGCGGTCGTTGAACAGGAAGATGAGCGTGTCGTACGGCGCCTGCGCCGCGGTTTCGCGCAGCACGCGATTGGCGTTCGTCAGCACATAGCGGTCGCTGTCGAACGCGTTGAACGACAGCCCGAACGGCGAGTCGCGCCAGATCCCCTTGCGCGGGTTCGAGATCCCCGCTTCGGCCGACGGTACGAACAAGGCGCGCGCGTTGAAGTCGCCGCGTCGCGCGCGAAAGGGCTCGGTGTCGAACAAGACGCCGGTGAGTCGCGTCACGTCGCGCACGAACTTCTCGCGATCCGCGGCGCGATACCCGTCGGCGACGACGAGCAGATCGACCTTCGCGGCGGCGGGTCCGTTCTCGAAGAGCGCGATCACTTCGCCGCGCGGCGTGAGCGCGGATCGATCGACGAACCGGCTCGCAGGCTCGACGACCGTCGAGAAGAACTCACGAAAACTGCCGTCGTCCGCGCGCTTCTTCAGGAGGAGCTGCACCGGCCGTTTCGGCTCGGGAAAGCGCTGCGACTCGTGAAACGTGCGCCAAGCGAGCTTCGCTTCGCCGGTCGTCTCCCATTCGCCGTAGATGCTCGCGAACCCGCGCGACCAGATCGCTTGGTTCGTCGCGCGATCGATGACGACGAACTCGTACTTGCCGAGGTTCGTGTCGTCGAGGAGATGGACGCGGCTGCCCGGCCAATCGCCTTCTAGACGCAGCGCGTCGAGGCTGGCGTGTTCCTCCGCCGCGGTGCCGGAGTGGTAGTAGTCGAAGCGCAGCGCGCGGCCGGTGAAGTACGAATCGAAGTCGCCGCGCTGAGGATCCATGGCGAACGCGACACACAGGAGCGATGTGACGAGCATGACCGGAATGATAGCCACCCGGCGCACGCGAGAGGGACAGGACTGGGCCCGCCGCCGACGTCAATTCGCCGGGATCATCGCCTGCAGTGCCGCGAAGTCGTGCGGCACCTCACGACCGAGCAGCTTCGTCAGCGCCCGCCGAGCCGCGCCCTCGACGGCCGGATCGTGGCCGGAAAGCTCCGCCGCGAGCGCCGGGACGGCGACGCGTGAGCCGAGCCGCGCCAGCGTCTCGCAAGCCAACTCCTGAAGTCCCGGCTCGTCGCGCTCGAGCAAGGGCAGGACGTCGCGAGCGAGCTGGCTCTGGAAGAGCCGCCGATCGGAGTAGGCTTGCAGTGCGTCGACGACCTTCGAGGGCGACTCGTCCTTCAGATTCTCGACCCACCGTGGTCGCTCGCTCGTCATCCACGCCACTTCGCGTCCATACCACGCCATCCACGCATCGCCGTCCGCGCCCAGCGTCGATCCACCGATGCTTCGCAGGGCCGACAGCGCGGACTCCCGCACGCCGAGGTTCGTGTCGTCGATCAAGCCGATCAAGGTCTCCACGCAATCGCCTTCGTCCAGCGCGCCGATGGCGAGCAGCACGGCGCGAGTCCATTCCGGTCGCTGCGGATCGATTTGGGACACGAGCCAGGTCGAAAACTGTCGGTCGAGCTCGGGCTCTCCAGAACGGCCCGACTGGCGCACGAGCGCGAGCGCTTGCTGAGAGAGCTTCGGATCGTTGCGTGCGACGTCGAAGCACAGCCGGACGACTCGCGCGTCGCGCAGCTCGGCCAATGCGAAGAGGAGCTCCTTGCCGACGGTAGCGTCCCGCTTGCGGAGCACTTGCTCCGCGACGCGCAGTGCGCTCGGCTCGCGCCGCAGGATCGCGGAGAACGCGCCGCGCAGCGCAGAGCGCGCGGCGTCGTCAAGCTGACCATCGGCGCGTCGGGGAGCGATCGAAGCGAGCCGCACGATGTCGCCGGGGCCGCCGATCACTCCGATCACGTGGAGCGCCGCGATGCGTGTTCCCTCGCTCGCGGTCGTCTCGGACAAACGTCGATCGAGTTCGGTGCGCACCGCCGGGTTCTGCAATCGCGCGATCGCGGCGAGGACGAGCGCTCGCTGCGGCTCCGAGAGAGCCTGCGGCAGATCCGAGTCAACGCCTTTCGGGACGCGGGCGTGGGCGAGCACGTCGAGCAGCGGTCCGATCGCGGCCGCTCCCGGCTCGGCGAGTCGACGCGCGAGCGACTCAGGGTCGCGACCGGCGACGCGCGCCGAGCGCAGGACCGCACCCGCGCGCCGCAGACCGTCGTCGAGCGGACCCGGCCACTCGTAACGCGCGAGTCGAGCACGCTCCTGCGGATCGAGCACGTCGCCGAGCGCGAATGCATGGCTCCCGAGTGCGAGCGCCAGCACGATCGTCGCGCACGACCGAATCGAGACGTTGAGCATGAGTACCGGCGCGCTCAGGGCGCGCCGGCGGGCTCCACGAAGGGAATCTCGCGCCAGTAGACGGTCTCGTAAGTCGGATCGCCGGCGGCGGTCGCCGCGAGCAGCGCCTCGTCGAAATGCACGCGACAGTTGCTGTCCAGATCGATGCTGCGAGCGATTATCGCGCCGAATAGCTGGAAGTTGCTGTTGATCTCGATGCGCGCATTCGGCGCGTAGAGCGTGCCGTAGAGCTGCGTGTTGGAATTGAAACTGAGCGTGTCGATCTCGATGGCGACCTCGGGATTGATGACGTTGTCGCTGAGCAGGTTGAGCTTCAGGTTCTCGGGCTTGAAATTGGTCGGAGCCATGACCGCGTTCGAATCGAGGATGAAGTCGTCGATCACCCAGATCTCGACCGGACCGCCCGTCGCGTTGATGTTGATGCGGCCGCCGGACTTGACGCGCAGGTTGGTCACGACGATTCTCGCCGGACCGTTGATCGTGAGCGTCTTGTTGTTGTTGACGGTCAAGTTCGTGTAGGCACGATTCCCCGACGGAATCGTGGTCGCCCCGCTGACCGTGAGCGCTCCTAAGCTTGCGTAGGAGGGAACGTTGATCGCGGGCAGCTCCAACGGCTGGCTGGCGGGCGCGAGCGAGCCGGTGACGACCGCGTTGCCCAGCACCGTCGACGTGTGCTCGGGACCCGCAGTCGCGTCCCCCCACACCTTCGAGTTCTGGTCCATGGTGACGTCGCCGTTGGATCCGACGTCTCCGTTCGTCAGACCGTGTTGATTGGATCCCGAACCATTGATTGCTTGCGCTGCGTACGTGCCCAGGACCGAGTTGTAGCTGTCCACGCGTGCGTTCGAATCCATGTGCAGGAACTCGTCACCGAATGCGGCGTAGCGCCAGATCGTGTCGGGTACGCGACGCAGCACGAGCTCCATCGACAAGCCGGTGCGATCGTCCAGTCCGCTGGCCCGCAGTTGCACGAGCTCCGCGGTGAGATTGGTCTCTTCGACCCAGTACCGCGACGAGCCCCATTGAACAGGAGCGTCCGCGGCGCCGAGGGCACCGCTCACCCCGCGTTGCAGGTTGAAGACGGCGTTCGAGAGCCCCGCCTGACACACGTAGTGCGCATCGCTGCGCTCGCGGTCGTTGCGCTGAGATCGTCCGCCCGAGAGTGCGGTCGACAGGAGCGCGAGCGAGAGACCCGCCAGTCCGACGAGGGCGATCATCATCACGAGGGCGATCGTGCCGCGCCGACTCTTCGCACTCTGCCGCAAATTCGCGAGCTTCATATTCGCCTCCTGTTAGTTGCGCAGCCGAACGGCCGTCTCGATCGTCCATCGCGCGATCTGCCCTTGCGAATGCGGCACCTCGGTCGAGAGCCTCACGAACAAGAGGTCTCCGACACGCCGCAGGCTGAAGCCGCGCTCGTCCACGAGCCCATTGCCGTTGTCGTCCACGGCGTTGCCGACTTCGCCCGGAAACCATTCCGCCACCCCGTGAGCCAGCGTCACGGAATGCGGCGTCGCCGTATCTGATCCGCGCGTGAACACCAGCTGGCGCTCGTCGACGAGTCCGTCGCCGTCGTCATCGATGCCGTTGGCGAGCTCGTTCGTGTCCATGACTAGGTCCAGGCGCGATTGATCGGACCACGTCAGCGCACCCAGACCGTCGACGCCGGTGGGTCGCTGGTACGCCAGGCTTCCCGTGCCGAACGCGGACGTCGGATCGGGCGCGAAGCGCGAGATCGCGACTTCGCCGAGCTCGTCGAGCACGCGCGTCACCGCGATGCGACACAGGTTCTGTGCGCGCGCCTGGGCGCTCGTCTGTTCGTACGACTCCTGACTTCGCCACTGGATCATCCCGACCAGGCTGAGGATCAGAGCGCCGATCGTGAGCGAGACCATCATCTCGATCAGCGTGAATCCGGACTGCGCGGTGGTTCGTCTTTGCTGCACGTCGTTCCTCAGTAGTTCGCGATCATCGTGTTGAGCACCACGGTCCCCGGACCGGCCGGGCCTCTCCAGCGCACACGCACTTGGATCGGCAGCAGGCGGTAGTCCATCGCGTGATTGAGTGCGTCGATGTTCCCGTCCCCGTTGAGATCGCGCGGCATTCCGAGCGCGGTGTCGTCGAAGTCCTCGCGCAGCTGGAGCGGCGAGCCGACGGGCGAAGGGAACACGACCTCGCCGGGGAGGCCGTCCGCGTCGTCGGGCAACGCCGACAGACCGAACACGGCGAAGTTCGAACCCGGCGCGCTGCCTGCGAGACCGGGGTCGTCGGACGGCTCCGCGTTGTAGCGCCGG
>JANLUN010000070.1:0-6924 GCA_031363505.1 Planctomycetota bacterium
CCGGTCGAGCAGGCGTTGGCGGTGCAGCGCGACCTTGTCTTCGGGATACTCGGGACGCAGCAGCATCGAGGCCATCAGCCCGAGCAGGTGCTTCCATTCACCGCCCACGATCGTGCCGTGGATGCCGGCCGCGTCGCCGCCGATTTCGCCGCCGGCGGGTTCGAGCATCTCGGCGATCTCGGCTTCGTCGTAGTCGCGCGTGCCCTGGTCGAGCAGCGATCCGGCCAGGAAAGCCGTGCCCTCGAGGCCCACCGGGTCCAGCGCCGGACCGCCTCGGATGTGGATCTGCACCGCGGTCACGGGCGCGCTGGGACGGGGCGAGACGAGCAGCACGGTGCCGCACTCGAGCACGCTGCGCGTGAAGGGCACCTCGAGGCGCGGAGGCGCACGCCGGGTTTCGATCGGCATCGGCAGGTTCATCGCGTTCCCTTGCGAGCGCGGCGGCGCTTGGACTTCGACGCCTTGGAGCCGGAGCGCGATGCGGGAGCCGCTTTCGGAACACTCCAGCCCGTCACGCGCCGCGCCTGGCCGAGCCAGCGGCGGGCGCAGGCCTGCACGTTGGCCGCCGTCACGGCCCGGATCGCGTCGACGGCCTCGAAGGCCTGGCGCCAGTGCGTGTCGACCGCGAACTCGCCGATCTCCTCGGCCAGGTCGCTGATCGTCTCGCGGTCGTAGGCGTCGCCGGCCAGGATCGTGCGCCGCACGCGCTCGAGTTCCTTGGTCGGCACCCGCTCGTCCGCGAGTCGCGCGAACTCGGCGTCGACGGCGCGCTCGAGCTCCTCGGGCCGCTTGCCCTGCGGCAGCTCGGCGAAGAGCCAGAAACAGCCGCCCTCGCAGCGCGCGTCGTTGTGGGTCGAGATGCTGGTGGCGAGCTTCTGCTCGAGCACCAGGCTGCGATACAGGCGCGACAGGCGCCCGCCGGTCAGGAGCGTCGAAACGACGTCGAGCACGTGGTCGTCCTTCTCCCCCACGGCGACCGTCGGCCAGGCCATGCACAAGCGGCGCGCGGGGTCGTCCCAGGTGACGGTCAGGCGTCGCTCACCCTTCGGCTCGGCCTGCTTGGGCCGCAGCGTGTCGGCCGTCGCGCGCTCAGGCCCGACCGGGATCGACTCGAAGTGCTGCCGCACGAGCGCCAGCGCCTCGGCCGCGTCGACGTCGCCGCACACGACCAGCGTCGCGTTGGCGGGGTGGTAGAAACGCCGGTAGTAGTCGCGCATCTCGCCCACCGCCATGGGCTGCAACGTGTCGGCATAGCCGATCACGGGCCTCCGGTACGGGTGGCGCGGGAAGACGGCGGTCTGAACTTCCTGGGTCAGGTTGCGCCAGGGATCGTCCTCGCCCATCGCGAGTTCCTCGAGCACCACGGATTTCTCCGCCTCGAATTCGCGCGCGTCGAGCGCGAGGTTGCGCATGCGATCGGCTTCGATCTCGAGCGCCTTCTCCCAGCGATCCGAGGCCAGTTCGAACCAGTACGCGGTGTGATCGGCGGTCGTGAAGGCGTTGTTGCTGCCGCCGAGCGTCGTCGTGACGAGGTCGACCTCGCCCTTTCCGAATCCGCGGCTGCCCTTGAACATCATGTGCTCGAGGAAGTGCGACACGCCGGCCTCGAATTCACGCTCGTTGCGCGCACCGACGCGGTACCAGAGCATCACGGCCACGACGGGATCGAAGTGGCGCTCGACGAGCAGCACCGTCATCCCGTTCGCGAGCTTGCGCTCGCGGATGGCCGCGCCGGCCTTCCAGCCATCGACGCCGTTTTTCGTCGTGCGCGACATGGGCTTCGTCGCGCGCGACACGGTCTTGCGTTTCGATTCGCTCACTTGCGTTTCAGCTCACTCATCGGCCGCGGCCTGTTTTTCGTACCGGACGGTGTTCGCCACTCTTCGATCTCGAGCGACCGGCCGGAGAGCGCGGTCGCTGGTCGACGGGTCGATCCGCGTGCGGCCGATCACGCCGACCGTGCGGCGCACCACGACCCTTCGCGCCGCGCGGCCGCGCACCTGCGTCGCGCGAATACGCGTCGGCAAGCTCGGGCTGCGCGATCCTGTCGAGCGGATGCCCGATCGCGCGGCGCGGAGGCTTACCGCTGTCGCGCGAACGCCCGCCGCCACGTTGCGGCCGTGCACTCGCGTGGGAGGGTCGAGCCCCGCCGTCGCGCGGACGCGCGCCTTCATGGCGCGGTCGTTTGCCCGCATGCGCCGGCCGCCCGCCCGTGTGAGACGGCCGCCCGCCCGCGTTGCGCGACCGCGCGCTCGTGTCGCGCGTCGGCGGCCTGCGCGAGCGCGTGTGCCGCGACGAGCGCGCGTCGGTCTCCGCCGCCGTCGCCTCGCGTCCAGAGACGAGATCGTCGACCTCCGAGCGCGTCAGCTCCCTCCATTTTCCAATCTTGATCCCGCGCGGCGTGAGGTGGCCGATGCGCGTGCGACGCAACTCGATGACCTTGTAGCCGAAGCGCGCGAACACGCGGCGAATCTCGCGATTCATTCCTTCGCGCAGCAACACGGTGAGGAGCGAATACTCGCGCGAACGCCGGTCGACGAAGATCTTCGCGCCAGCAGTGCGCCCTTCCGACAAGTGAACGCCCGTGCGGATCTTGTCGAGCGTCTCGTCGTCGATCTCACCGTGCACGCGCACCGTGTACGTCTTCTCGATGCCGTAGCGCGGGTGCATGATCCGATTGGCGAACTCGCCGTCGTTCGTCAGCAGGATGAGGCCCTTGCTCTCTTCGTCGAGCCGGCCAACGGTATAGATGCGCCCCTTGCGCGGATCGGTGATGAGATCGACGGCGCGCGGTCGCGTCTCGCGTGCCTCGTTCGTGCACACGACGCCGCCGGGTTTGTTGAGTAGGTAGTAGCGCTTGCGCATCCCCACCGGCTTCAGCACGAAGCCGTCGATCTCGACGGCTTGCCGATTCGGATCGATCCGCACGCCGAGCTCGCTCATCGGCTCGCCGTCGACGCTGACCTTGCCGGCCTGGATCAACTCGTCGCACTTGCGTCGCGACGCGATCCCGCGGTCGGCGAGGTACTTGTTGAGCCGCACGAGCTCGGGCTCGGCTGCGGCGGACGGTTCGTCACTCTCGACATCGTCTTCCGGATCCGCGGTGCGATCGCTGCTTGGCGCAACCTTCCGCGGTTTCGCGTGCGCGTCTCGCCGCGCGGGTTTTCGAATCGTCTTGTGTTTCGTCATCTCAGGCTTTCGTAACCGCTCGCAGGAGCTTCAGTGTGCCGACCGCTTCGACCCGGTGCGCGCCGAAGCTCGCCGGCACGAGCCAGGTGTCTCCCGGCGCCAGGTTCCAAGCGTCGGCTCCGCCTCGCGCGGTGATGCGCCCGCGACCGGCGAGCGCGACGTACACCAGCGCGGCGTCGTTCGTGTCACACTCGATCGCGCCGCCACCGAGCTCGACGAGGTCGAGCGCGAACTCGTCACAATCGACGAGCGCCGCACGCTCACCGCCGGCCACGCGCGATGGGCGCGGCTCGATCGGACCCATCGTCGTCTGTCCGTAGCGGATCGCTCCGAGCGCGTCTTGCACTTGGACGCCGCGCGGCTTGCCGTCGAGCCCCGCGCGTCCCCAGTCGTAGAAGCGCAGCGTGCAGTCGGAGTTGTCCTGCACTTCGACGAGCGTGACGCCGGCACCGATCGCGTGGATCGTGCCGCCGGGTACGAACACGAACTGTCCCGCTCGAACGTCGAAGCGCAGCAGCAAGTCGACGATCGCGGCCGAGTGCGCGTGGGCGGCAAGCCTCTCGGGTCCCACATCGGGACGAAGTCCGAGGAAGATCGAGCTCCCCGGTTCCGCGGCCAGGATGTACCAAGCCTCCGTCTTACTCGCTTGGCCGGCGCGGACGGTCGAGCGATGCGGATGGACCTGCACGCTGAGCGGCTGCGTGGCGTCGAGGAACTTGACGAGCAGCGGGAACCGTCCATCGGCGCCCGAGCGCGCGCGTCCGAGGATCGAGCGAGCGTCCGTGCGCATCAAATCGCTGAGCGTGCGCCCGGCGAAGCGACCCTCGGCGACTTGTGAGTTGCGGTCTTCGCGGTCGGCGAGCTCCCACGTCTCCCCGACCGGACTTCCGGCCGGCAGCTCGATCCCGGGAGCGCGCGCGAGCGCCCGGCCGCCCCACACCTTCTCCACGAAGATCCGGGTGAAGCGGAGGGGTTCCAGTCGGGGCGAGAGAGCCATCGGGCCGCACAGAGTAGCGTTCCACACGTAAATCTCGGCCCCAGTGGCCAGAATCGACCCTTGCACCCAAACACAAAATCGGTGCACTCGTATCCTGGAGGCATGCCCAGCCAGACCACCCGGACCCCCATCCGCGAAGCGATCCTCGAAACCGCACCGCGCCTCCTCGGCCGACTGGGGTATCGCAAGTCGACGATGGACGACCTAGCGCGCGAGGCCGGCGTCGGACGGCGCTCGATCTACGTTCACTTCACGAGCAAGGAAGAGGTGTTCCTCGCTTCGATCGATCGCGTCGTCGAGAACCTGATCGCGGAGCTCGAGAAGATCGCGGCGACCTACGCGACTCCCGCCGAACGACTGCAGAGCATGCTCGTCACGCGCGTGCTGTTCCGGTTCGACAGCGTCCATGGCTACTACCAGAGCCTGGACGAGATGTTCTCCGTGCTGCGGCCCGCCTACCTCGAGCGCCGCGAGCGGTACATCGAATCCGAAGCGGCCGTGTTCGCGCGCGTGTGCGAGGAGGGCGAGCGCGACGGTTCGTTGCAGCTCACGGACGCTCAAGAGAGCGCGCGCACCATGCTCCTCGCCACGAGCGCGCTCCTCCCGTACTCGCTGAACACGCGCGAACTCGGCTCGCGGCGCGAGATCGAGCGCCAAGCAGAGCGCGTCGCCGAACTTCTTCTGCGCGGTCTCTCGCGGCGCAAACGCTGATCCCCGTCCGCTATCTCGTTCCAACGGAGTCACTCTCATGTGGGCTTTCCTCAAGTGTGGGTTGGCAATTCTCCTCGCCAGCACGATTCTCCTCTCGCTGGGACAAGAGCAGACGAAGGCGAACCCCGACCTACCGCTCTCCGCATCCGAACGCGGCAGCGTGATCGAAAGCGTCCTCGACGCGCTCTCGTCTCGCTACGTGTTTCCGGAGCTCGCCACGAAGATGGTCGATGCCATCCGCGACCGCGTGAAACGGCAGGAATACGACCGCGTCGCGAGCAGCCAGGAGCTCGCGCAGAAGCTCACCGAGCATCTTCAAGCGGTCAGTCGCGACAAGCACCTGCGCGTCGTCTTCCGCATCGATCCGCTCCCGATCCGACCGAACGAAAACGCGCCGCCGACAGCGCTCGAGATGGAAGAGAGGCGACGTGAGGAAGGCTCCGTCAACTTCGGCTTCGAGTGCGTGCGGCGTCTCGAAGGAAACATTGGCTACTTGGATCTGCGCTCGTTCACGCCGCCGGATCTCGCGGCCGAGGTCTCGGGCGCGGCGATGAAGTTCCTCGATCGAACCGACGCGCTCATCATCGACTTGCGTGAGAACGGCGGCGGCGATCCCGCGATGGTCGCGCTCATGTGCTCGTACCTGTTCGGACCGGAACCCGTGCACCTGAACGACATCTACGACCGCCCGACGGATCGCACGGAGCAGTTTTGGACGCTGCGCGAAGTGCCCGGTCCGCGCTGCGAGAAGAAAGACGTGTACGTGCTGACGAGCTCGTACACGTTCTCGGGCGCGGAGGAGTTCGCGTACAACCTGAAGAACCTGAAGCGCGCCACGCTTGTCGGCGAGACCACCGGCGGCGGTGCGAACCCCGGCGGCATCGTGCGCGTCGGCGAGCACTTCGGCGTGTTCGTCCCGACGGGACGCGCGATCAATCCGATCACGAACACGAACTGGGAAGGGACGGGCGTCGAACCCGACGTGAAGGTGAACGCGAAGCTCGCGCTCCTCACGGCCCACCGCATGGCGCTCGAGAAGTTGATCGATGGCGAACAGCGCTTGCGACGCCGCGACGGCCTCCTCGAAGTGCACGCCAACGTCGAGCGCGAGTTGAGCCGACTCGCGCGCGAGAACTGACGCGCGCCGCTTTCGGTTGCGACGCGCTCGATGCGCGGACGTGTCGCCGGCGGTCAGGCAAGCCCGAGCAGTCGTCGCGCTTCCGCTCGTGCTGTCGCATGCGCCGCGCCGCCGGCGATCATGTCCGCGATCTCTTCGACGCGGTCCTGCTCGAAAAGTTCCGCCGCCTTCGTTCGCGTGCGGCCTGAGGCCACGTCTTTCGACACCTTGAAATGGTGGTGCGCGAGCGCGGCGATCGCGGGCAGGTGAGTCACGCACAGCACTTGGTGATGCTTCGACAGTGCGCGCAAATGCTCGCCTACCTTGGGCCCCAGTCGTCCCCCCACGCCGGCGTCTATCTCATCGAAGACGAGCGTCGGAATCGTCTGCCGCGCCGCCAGCACCGTGCGCAGCGCGAGCATGATGCGCGCCGCTTCGCCGCCCGATGCGACGTTGCGCAGCGGCGCGGGTGTTTCGCCGGGATTGGCGGTGAGCCAGAACTCGACTTGGTCCGCACCGTCGGGCGCGAAACGGCGCGCGTCCGACAGCGCGTCCGTCGACTGTGCGGGTGCGTTCGGTGAGTGCAGATCGAGCGCCGCACGCGGCTCGACGGATACTTCGAAGCGCGCGCGCTCGAGACCGAGTTCTGCCAGAGACTTCTCGACGTCCCGTTTCAGGCGCACGCGCAACGCGCGCCGGGCCGTCGTCAGCGCGCGAGCGGACGCAGTCAGCTCCTCGAGTGCGCGCGCTTCGCGTCCCACGAGCGCTTCGAGGCTCTGCGGCTCGCCTTCGAACGACGCGAGCTCACCTGCGATCTCGCGCTCGCGTGCCACGAGACCCGCGATGTCGGTCGCGTACTTTCGCTCCAACAGCTCGAGCTGGTAGAGACGCGCTTCGACGACCTCGAGTC
>JANLUN010000073.1:0-7391 GCA_031363505.1 Planctomycetota bacterium
GCAGCAGACGCGCCGCACGCTCGAAAGCGTGTCCGAGGGCGAGGAGGAGCTTCTGTCCGATACCTCGCTCCTCGAGAACCGCGAGCTCTCGACGAGCCGCGAGAGGTTGCTCGATCTGAAGCTCGCTCTCGCGGAGCGCAAGCTGCTCTTCTCGGAAGGCTCCACGCAGGTCGAGGCGCTGACGAGTCAGATCGCGATCGCGCGTCAGGCGCTGGCGGATCAGATCGCGCGCCTGCGGGAGTCCCTGAAGCGCGACGAGCTCGATCTCAGCGCGCAGCTCAAGGAAGTCGAGCCGCAGCGCGCGAAGTACGAAGACCTCGTCGACGACGAGAAGCGCCTGCAGCAGAACTTCGACACGTACACCGCGAAGGCGGAAGAAGAGCGCGTCAACAAGGCGATGGACGCGAGCCAGATGATCAGCGTGCGCGTGCTCGAGCGCGCCGCGGTCCCGGCGAAGCCGTACTTCCCGAATCGCTTGATGCTCGCGATCCTCGGGATCGTCTTCGGCGTCCCGGGTGCGATTTCGGCCGCGCTGCTCAAGGGCTATCTCTACGGACGCGTCGCGACGGTCGAGGACGTCGAGGAGGAGCTCGGCATCGCGGTGCTCGCTTCGGTGCGACGCCGGCCGTGGTGGTCGTTCAGTCGGAAGATGCCCGTCGACGTCGTGAACGCGGCGCGCAGCCTCCAGTCCACGCTCTCCGCGTCGAGCGGAGCGCGCTCGAGCGTCGTCTACTTCGCTTCGGCGACGCGGCGCGAAGGCGCTGCGACCCTGGCTCGAGCCGTGGCGCAAGTCACCGCGGCCGAGCGCGGCGGAAAGTCCGTGCTGGTCGAGCTCGGGAACGCGCCCGACGGCGCCCGCAAGTCGGCCGCCCTCGCGCGCGCGCCCGACGCGGTGCTCGCCAGCGCCAAGCGATCCGTCGACGCGCCGGGGCTCGACACACTGGATCTCTCACAGTCGCGGCTCGTCGCGCTCGCGCCGACGTTCGCGGCACTGCGCCAGAACTACGACCGCGTCTTCGTGTCGGGGCCGCCGCTCACGGGCCGCAGCGACGGAGCGAGCTACCTCTCGCTCGCCGATCGCTCGGTGTTCGTCGTCAGCGGCAGCGGCGTCCATATGGAAGTCGCACGGCGTGCGCTCTCGCTGCTCCGTCAACACAGTCGCGACATCGTCGGCGCCGTGCTCACGCAGCGTCGCGAAGCGGTTCCCGCGCTGATCTATCGCTGGATGTAGCCGCGATGGGAGCGAGCTGGGACGTCGACGGGATCGCCGCACGCGGCCGGGTCGGCTCGGTCGGACCGGCGCTCGCGATGATCGCGTTCGCGCTCGCGTTTGCGGTCGGCGTCTCGATGTTCTCGCTCGGCGGGATGAAGTGGGAGCTCGTCGGACTGATCCTCGCGTTCGGCGGCACGGTCATCTGCGCGTGGCTGCTCCTGTACCGGCGCTTCCTCGACGCGAGCCTCGTGATGCTCACGCTGTCGTTGCCACTCCACATCGACGTGGAGCTGTGGGCTACGCACGGTTGGAGCTACGTCGTCGGCTGGCCGGCGCCGTGGGTTCTGAAGCTCTCGGACATCTTCCTCGCGATCTCGCTCGGCGCGTGGTTCTTCGATCGCGCCACGCAGCGCGGACGGCCGACCGAGAAGCTCGGATGGGCGGGGATCGGGCTCGTGGTCTTCTTGGCCGGCGGACTCCTCTTCCCGTTCCACTCGGCGATGCCGGTGAGCTCGCTCGTCGACTGGACGCAGTTCGTCACCTTCGCGGGCGTGTTCTTCGTGCTCGCGAAGCGGATCGAGAATCGCGATCTCTTGAAGTGGATCGTGCTCGGCATCGCGGCGCAGGTGTGGCTGCAAGCCGTGATCTCGATCTTGCAGTTCATAACGGGGAGCAGCCTAGGTCTCGACTTCCTCGGCGAACGCCGCGGCGTGAAGACGTTCTTCACCGAAGCGGGAGCCGAGGCGCGCGCGGGCGGCTTGCTCGGACACCCCAACAACTTGGCGCTGTTCCTCGTGCTCGTCGGGCCGCTGGTCCTCGTCAAGTTCCTCACCGTGCGCGACCTCCTGGCGCGGTTCGGTTGGGGGTTGACGTACTGCGTGCTCAACGTCGCGCTGCTCCTCACGTTCTCGCGCTTCGGTTGGATGTGTCAGGTCGCGAGCTTCTTCGCCGTCTATTACGTGGTCCGCTCGCGCGCCGGTCAGCCGCTGTGGCTGAGCCTGGGTTTGCCGCTCGCGACGAGCGTCGTCGTCTTCGCCGTGCTCTTCGTCGGGTTCGAATCGTTCCGCGCGCGCTTGCTCGAAGACGACCGCGGCTCGACCGAGAGCCGCTTCGAACAGTTCAAGACGGCCGCGTCGATCATCGCGCACTGGCCGATCGCCGGCACCGGGATCGGCAGCTACACGAGCGGCGCGGTCCGGTATCTCGCGGGGCAAGGCCGCTCGAGCACGTTCCTCTTGCTGCGCGTGCACAACGGCTCGCTGCTCGTCTTCTCGGAGCTCGGGATCTTCGGCTTCCTCGGCTATCACATCTGGTACTTCGCGACGCTCGCGCGCGGCTGGCGCGCGTGGCGTTACGCCGACGACGAGCTCGCGGCGATCGGCACGGGCGTGTTCATCGGCCTGTGCGCGTGGTTCGCGAAGAGCATGTACAACGCGCACACGCCGATCGTGGATTCGCCGGTGTGGCTGTTCGCCGCGCTGATGATCGTCGTCGCGAGGTTTGGTGCGCGCGAAGATGAGGTGGAGGAGATGGAAGAGGAATTTTTCGTGATCGAGGAGCCGCGCACCTGACGGCTGCGCGGTCTAGCGCACCTCGACGTCGGCGCGCGTGCGTCCGATCCGCACTTCGTCGTAGTAGACGCTGTTGACGGTCTCGATGCCGTCCTTGCGGTAGAGGCCGAGCTTCAAGTACGGCGGCGCGGAGTTGTACATGTTCGGGCCGCTGACACGCACGCCGCCGCCCTCGCCGCGCGTGATCGGCTGGCCGTCCTTCCACGCCTCAACGAAGCCGTCGCCTTGCATCGACCACTTCACGTGGAACACGAGGTCGACCCACTTGCCCTTGGTGATGTCCGCGCGACCGACGATGCCTTTGTTCTTGTCGTCGAGCCCGTACATGATCTCGAGCCGCGGCTTACCCTCGGTCGCGGTGTACTTCACGGCGATCATCGGCGTGTGCGAGTCGTAGTCCTTCCAGGCCTTGCCTTCCGGCGGCTGGTCGTGCCACTGCCCGAGGATCTGGAACTGCTCGGCGCGCGCGACGTCGGCGTAATCCTCGGGGATCAGCACGCTCCACGCGTACCAACCCTCGCTGCCGAGCGGCTCGCGGTTGAAGAGCTTGATCTCGGCCCGATTGCGCTTCGCGACGCGGTCTTTCGGATGCAGCGTCAGCATCAGCGCGCCGCCGCCGCGACGCGCGGGTGAAGCGACGATCTGCAGGCGTGAGGCCTCGGCCAGCTCGTACTTCCAGCGCGGTGAGACCGCCGCCGTGTCGAACGATTCCGAGAACGGCTCGAGCTCCTTCGCGGCGCTGCGATCCCCCTCGGGCCCGCGGGTCTTTTCTGGCGACCGCGCCATCTTCATTCCGCACGCGAGCGTGAGACCGACGATGGCGACGCTGCTCACCGCGCGCCACACGAACTCGTTTCCTGTCGATGCGTGGGACAGCATGCGCAGAGAAGCGTCGCATCGCGTCCGCTCTCGCGCAAGGCGAGAGACTGCGTAGCGGTGACGCTCACGTCTTCCTTCGATAGATTCGTTCGCCCACATGCCGATCCCTCGCCGCCTGTTCGAGTCCCGACGCCCGCGCATGCACTCCGCCTGGACCGGCCTCGCCGGCGGGATCGCGCTGGGCCTCTTCGAGGCGAGCCTCATCGCGGTCATGCGCCCGCATCCGGCCGAGCGCTTGTACGACATGGCCCTCGTGCCGCTCGCCGCGGTGCTGGCGTTCGCGCTCGCGGGCGCGCTCGTCGGCGCCCTGCTGCGCCCCAGTCCTTCCACGTGGTGGCTACTCGCCGCGCTGTCCGTCGCGGGAGTGCTGTACACGCGTTGGTCGGAGCCGCTGCTCCTGCGTTGGTACGCGGTGCCGATCGCGATCGTGGTCGGGCTCGTCGCGGCGTGGCTCCTGCGGCGGATTCCGACCAAGGCCGGCGCGCGCATCGTTCCGCTCGCGATCGTCGTCGCGATCGGGCTCCCGATCGTGGCCGCGCTCGCCGGCGACCGGCTCGATCCTCCGAGCGTCGTCTCGCGGCGGCCGCAGCGTCCCGCGCCGCCCGCAGACAGTCCGAGCGTGTGCCTCGTCACGTGGGATACGGTGCGCGCCGACACGTTGCCTGCGTTCGGCGGCGGGGGACTCGACACGCCCGAGCTCGACCGGATGCTGCGCGAGGGCGTGCTCTTCGATCGCTTCCAAGCCGTCGCGTCGACCACGGCACCGGCGCACCTCTCGATGCTCACCGGGCTCTACCCGGATCGTCACGGGCTGCGCTCGAACGGCGACGTCGCGCCTGTGATCGATCTGCCGCGCTTGCAGGAGCTCTTCGGCGACGCCGGCTACGCGACCGGCGCGTTCGTGTCGAACTACGTGCTGCGCGCGCAGTTCGGATTCGATCTCGGCTTCGACACGTTCGACACCGGTGAGCCCGGTCCGTGGAAGCGCGTGTTCGCGCGCCTGGGCGCGGGGAGCTCGCTCATCTGGCACCTCGAGCCCGACGAGTTCGTCATCGACGCCGTGAACGCGCCCGGTCGTCAAACGGTCGAGCGCACGCTTGCGTGGCTCGCGCACGTCGATCGTCCCGCGTTCCTGTGGGTCCACTTCTACGACGCGCACTATCCGTATCGCCCGGCCGAGCCGCAGCGCTCGCGCGCGCTCGCTCGCGCGGGCGAAGGCCCGCACGCGGTCGATCCCGAGACAGAGGAGGGTCTCGTGTTGCAGCGCGGCGAGATCGAAGAGCTCGACGAACTGCTCGGTGCACTGCGGCGTGGGCTCGAAGCGCACGATCCGGGGCTCGCGCGCACGTGGATCCTGCTCGCCGCCGATCACGGCGAGTGCTTCGGCGAAGGCGGCATCCGTCAGGGACACCACAAGAGCTTGTTCCGCGCCACGCAGCACATCATCGGAGCGATCCGGCCGCCGTCGTCGCTCGCTGATTTTCCGCGCGGCACGCGTGTGAGCGCGCCGGCGAGCCAAGTCGATCTCTACCCGACGATCTGCGCGCTGACGGGCCGCGCCACACCGCCCGGTGTGCAGGGGCTCGACCTCGTGCCGATCATCCGCGGCGGGGCACCGTCATCGCGCGGGCTGTACATGGAGACGTTCCAAGTGAGCCTCGGCGAACAGCGCATGCACGGCTGGTGGGAGGACGGTTGGAAGTACGTGCGGCGGCTTGACGGCAGCGAGATGGTGCTGGAGGACGGCGTCGAGCGTGAAGTCGATCGGACCGCCACGGCCGGCGAACGAACGGCGATGCTGCGCGCTCGGCTCGATGAGTATCTCAAGGGTTCGCACGCGACGAACGCGGCGCAACCGCTCGACGAGAACGCGCTCAAGGCGCTCAAGCAGCTCGGCTATACGGGCGACGACCACTGATCACTTGTGGTCGTCGTCGTCGTTTCCGATGTACCCGAGCGCTTGCAGCGACGCCTTGACGCTGCCGGGTAACGCGATCTCTGCCGCGTGATTCCGGAAGAGCTGCGCGGCGTCCAACTGTGCCTGGATCAATCGGGCGCGCAAGGAGCCCGAATCGCTCTTCGAGAGCTCGTGCTGCTCGTGCGGATCGCTGGCGAGATCGAACTGCATCCAGATCTCGTTCTGCGGCGCGTCGAGTCGGATGATCTTCTGCGTGCCGAGGCGCAGGCCCGACAGGCCCGGCTCTTCCGGCCGCTCGAAGTAGATCGAGCGTTCGCTCGGCGCGTGCTCGATCACGTCGCTCGCGCTGGCGTGCAAGAGCGGTGCGAGACTCTGGCCTTGGATCGGAAAGTCCACCGGCGCGTTCGCGAAGCCCGCGACGGTCGGCAGCACGTCGACGAGGCTCACCGGCGTCGCGATGACCCGCGGCGGGATCCCCGGTCCCGTGACGATGAGCGGCACGCGCACCAGCTCGTCGAAGAGCGAGTGACCGTGCAGCCATTGACCGTGATCGAAGAGCTCCTCGCCGTGGTCGGCGGTGATGATCACGTAGCTCGAGTCGAGCAGACCCTTTTCACGCAACCGGTCGAGGAGACGGCCGAGCTCGCGATCGCAGTAGCGGATCTCCGCGTCGTACAGCGCGGTGACGCCCGCGAGCGCGTCGGGCGTGGGCGCGTCGTACTTCGCGAGGGGATACGGAACGCGCTTGACCGGCACGCTCGGAACGTTGTTCAGCGTGAGTGCGTCGAGCGGCGAGTCGTTGAGCAGGTCCTCGGGCGGTGAATACGGATGGTGCGGGTCGAGGTACTGTACGTAGAGGAACACCGGCTCGTCCGGCTTGACCCCTTCGACCCAGTCGAAGATCGCTTCGTTCACCGCACCCGCGTCCGTTCCGCGCAGCGCCCAGCTCTCGCCTTGCTTCTGCGGGGCCGCGCGCGCGAGCAGCGGTCGAAACAAGTTGTCGCGCAGGAACTTTCGCCATCCGCCCATCGCGGTCTGTCCGAGCAGCGACGGCAACCCTGAGTTCCAGAACGAGTCGAACCCGCGGCCGAAGCCGAACGTCGGCGAGACCTGTAGGTTCGCGGAGAACGCGGCCGTGCGATAGCCGCGCTTCTGAAGCAGCTCGGCGAGCGTCGGGAGCTCCGACGGGAGCTTGCGCCACTGCGAGTACACGTCGTGGCTCGACGGATAGAGCGAAGTCATCAGCGACGCGACCGAGGGTCGCGTCCAGGGCGCAGCCGAGTACGCGGCGTCGAATCTGGCGCCTTGCTGCGCGATCGCGTCGATCGTCGGCGACGTCGGACGCGCGTAGCCGTAGCACGACAAGTGGTCGGCGCGCAGCGTGTCGATCAGGATCACGATGACGTTCGGCGCCTTCTCGCGCGACGCGCTCGCCGGCGGGTGTGCGGCGGTCGGCGCGCTGCCGCCGACGAAGAGCGCGAGCGCGTTCGCAGCCACGAGGCTCACCGCGGCGAACACGGCGAGCGGGCGCGGGCGCTTCGCGATGCGCGCGAACGCGAACGCGATCGCGATCGCGAGGACCATCGCGAACGCGAGGCTCGCGAGCGACCGCGGTGAACTGATCTCGTCCGCGCCGGGCAACTGATTCTTGGTCCACGCCAGCAGCACGAACGAAGCCAGCGCGCCGAGCGTCCACGCGCCGGCGAGCCGCGGCGTCATCGAGCGAAAGCCGAACGCGAGGACCGCGGCGAGCGCAGCGCCGGCGAGACCGTACGCGGCCTCGACCGCGAGGAGCTCGACGAGCGGCGCA
>JANLUN010000085.1:0-3710 GCA_031363505.1 Planctomycetota bacterium
CGCGGATCGCAGCTTGGGTGAACGCATGAACAGGTCGGCCACTTCTGCCGCTCGGTCGGGGTGTCGATCCAAGAGCTCGCGGAAGTACGCCAGCGAACGCGACTGGTTGCCTTGCAGGGCATAGACCATGCCCAAATTGAACCGAGCGACGAAGAACCGGCTGTCGAGA
This sequence comes from Planctomycetota bacterium, assembly GCA_031363505.1. Classification (GTDB taxonomy): domain Bacteria; phylum Planctomycetota; class UBA1135; order UBA1135; genus JANLUN01. The sequence continues at coordinate 170 of JANLUN010000085.1, forward strand.
TCGGCGAGTCCGCTGATCGTGACCCAACGCCAGCACGCGATCGCCTTCCTGTAGTTCTTCTCGGCGGAGTGCAACCGGCCCAGTTGGATCGCGGCATGGCCGCGGTTCACTTCGTCGACCGCCGTGTTGAAGATCTGCCGGTAGGCTTCCGCGGCAGTCACGCGCCGACCTTCATGACCATGCAGGAACGCGAGGTAGAGCTGAGCTTCTTCGTGCGACGGATCGGACGCGACCGCTTCCTCGAGCAGGCGACGCCCCTTCTCCAGCGGGCTTTCGATGCGCTCGAGCCGACCGTTGAGCATCGAGCGCGCGCGCTGCCAATCGAGCCCGCCGGCGCGCTGTTTCCCGTTGAGGAGCACTCCGTCCACGAATCCACGGCCGCGTGACTGCGCGGTCTCGACGGGGACGGCGGCTTCGAACAGCTTCTCGCGGTAACCGGGATCGATCGCGGCGACGACGTAGGCCTTGCCGAGCTGATAGAAGACCGTCGCCAGCCGGTGCACGAGGTCGATGCTCTCCGCTTCGTCGCGCATCTGCGCGCCCGTCAGCATCGCGATGCGCGCGAAGAGCCGATCGGGATCGGCCATGTCACGGTGCAGTCTGACTTGCGTGCGCGTGTCCTCGAAGAACGTCCGGCAGCACTCGCAGGCCTCGAGGTGCACGAGCGCACGCCCAGCGGCTCCCTCGTCGAGCTCCGCGTCGACCAGGCAGGAGATGTCCAGCTGGAAGTTCGAGCAGAGGCTGCTCTCTTCTTCGTTCCAGGTTTCAGGCTTCATGTCAGTCGACCTCCATCGCCTGATCCTGCTCGTCGGCGGACTCTTCGAACGCAGTCCCCGCGCCGGTGTTCAGCCGTGGTTGGCGCGCCGGCCGGCAGTCGGGTGACATGCCGTCGAACACGCGCCGCATGGATCGATGGATCTTCCGTCGGGCACGGAAGATGACCATCTTCAGATTCTCCAGTTTGATCCCGAGCTCCTCCGCGGCCTGGCGGTAGCTGCGCTCCTCCACCTCGACCATGCGCAGCGCGATACGCTCCCGCTCGGAGAGCATGGCGTAGAACTTCAGATAGAGATGGAGGTACGTCAGGTAGACACGCGCGCACTGCGCCGTGCTCTCGTGCTCGATCGCGCCCGTCAACGGGCTCTGTGCGTTCACTTCCGGTTGTTCGGAGAGATCCTCGAACGGCACCTCGGTTCGTCCACCGCGGCCGAGTGCGCGCAGGTGCTTGAGGACCGTGTTCCGCACGATCATCGCGCTCCAAACACGGAAGGCGTCTTCGCGCTCCGCGTTGAACCGGTGCGGGTAGCGATAGACGTTGAAAAACACTTCCTGCAAGACGTCCCGCGGATCCGACGTGCTCGCGTAGCGACGCAATCTGCCGGTGACCTGAACCAGGAGATGACCGGCGTTGAGCTCGTACAGCAGTCCGAACGCGCCGCGACCCGTCGAGGTGCGGAAGACCTCCATCAATCGCGTCGAGAGCGCATCGCGGATCGATTCGCCGGTGCGCGCCGAATCGCCGAGGAGCGCGATCATCGTCGTCAGCTCGGGCTCGCCGGACTCGCCTCGAAGCGCGCGCAGGCTCTCGCGCACTCGTGCGCGGTAGCTCTCGTCATCCAGGCTCAGGATGGAGCCGACGGGGTCGGAGACCTGCATTCAGCCGATCGGGGAGATGGCTCGAGGGGAGGGGATTCGGACTGCGGAGTCGCGGTACGAAGTTGATTCTATGGCACCGCTTCGAAGCAGTAACAGAAACGGAACTACGTCTTTTCTGGAACTTGGTCAGCGCGCGGGCGGCGCGTCTCAAGTCGCGACGAGTAAAGAACTTGGCTGGAGGGGGATCGCAGCGCGCAGGCTCGGATCCCGGCTGGGGTGCCGGGAGTCAAGGCCACGAGAGCGGCGTACGCGGGCCGATCGAACGCCGCCTAGCCGCCGGATTCCCCCGAGTTCGCGCTGGACCGGCCCCAGCGAATGAGTTGTTCGCGCAACACTGCGCGACGACCATGGCGCTCGTGCGCCCCGAAGAACAGGTCCTGGAGATCGCGCGAGAGGTGGGCTTCGACCTGGCCGGGATCGCGCCGCTGCGACCTCCCCGCGCGGCGGATCGATTCGGCGCCTGGCTCGATGCGGGCCTGCACGGATCGATGGAGTACCTCGAGCGCAACCGCGATCGAATTCGCGACCCCCGTCGCGTCATGCCGAGCGGCCGCAGCATGGTCGTCGTCGGCTTGGCTCACTCCCGCGCCGCGGTCGAGCTCCCCGGCGGCGGCCAAGTCGCGCGCTACGCAGCCGGGCGGGAGTACCACACGGTCATGCAGCGCAAGCTCCGCAAGCTCGCCCGACGGCTGCGGGGAGCTGGGCTCGCCGGCAAGGACCGAAGGATCGTCGACGCGGGTCCGATCCTCGAACGTTCCCACGCCGCGGAGGCTGGACTGGGATTCGAATCCAAGGCGGCTAACCTTCTTCATCCGCGGTTCGGGCCTTGGTTTTTCCTCGGTGAGATGCTGGTCGAATTGGATCTCGAACCGACCGACGTCCCGGCACCGGGCTCGTGCGGAACGTGCACCGCCTGCATCGACGCGTGCCCGACGGAAGCGATCCGCGAACCGGGGGTCGTCGACGCTCGCCGGTGCATCAGTTATCAGACGATCGAGAATCGCGGCCCGATTTCGCCCGCGCTCAGGCCGGCGGTCGGCGGCTGGGCTTTCGGTTGCGACGTGTGCTCCGAGGTCTGCCCGTGGGGCAAGGAGTCGCCCGACTTCTCGACGAGGTTCGGCACACACCGAGCTGTGTCCGACGCGGGGCTCGTGGAGTGGCTGTCCCCCACCGAATCGTTCTATGAGTGGCTCGAGGGCTCGCCGATCAAACGAGCGAGTCGCGAAGGCCTCGCGCGAAACGCCGCGATCGCGCTCGGCAACGTGCCGTCCGATCGCGGGCGACACGCTTTGCTCAAAGCCCTGAGCTTCGACCCGGCGGCGCTCGTTCGGGAAGCAGCCGCATGGTCCCTCGCGCGGTCGCACGCGTCGGACGCAGGCGTTCGCAATGAGCTGGACCTCGCGCTGCAGCGCGAGCCGGACGAGGCAGCGCGCGCAGCGATGCGGGCCTGGCGTTCGCGCGAGTCGTAGCCACGTCAGCTCGGTTCACCGCGTCCAAGTCCTTGAACATCGCCGCGGCGTCGTCCAATAGTCAGGACATTGCATTTCATGCCTGACGCACAGAGACGGAACGTCTCGCCATAATCTGTTTGATCGTGGCAGTTTGTGCCGCAATCGCCACCGGCGCGCGCAGGACTGCAGCCCATATTTATAGGAAGACGCACTCCGAACAACCACCCAGCCGTCGAGTTTTCTCGACAAGCCGCGCCGCTCGGCAGGCCCCTCGGATCCGCCGCGCAGCTCGCGCTAAATCAAGCCACCGTAAAACGTTGCAATTGAGGGCCGAGATCGCGGACGCCGTGGCGAGCCACTTGCTCTACCGGCCGCCAACAGCCACGGCAAGGACACCCGATCACGAATGGAACCGCGCGACTACTACACCGACC
>JANLUN010000091.1:0-2133 GCA_031363505.1 Planctomycetota bacterium
AAGGACAAGCGCTCGCAGTGGAGGGCGAATCGTGGTTCGACCACGAATGGGGCACGAGCCAACTCGGTCGCGGAGTGAGCGGCTGGGATTGGTTCGGACTGCGCTTGTCCGACGGCCGCGAGCTGATGCTGTACCGCCTGCGCGACGAGCACGGAGGAGCCACACCGTCGTCGTCGGCGACGCTCGTCGAGCGCGATGGTTCGGCCCGATTCATCGCGAGCACGGACTTCGAGCTCGCGGTGCTCGAGCACTGGAGCGGCGCTCCGTCTGGTGCGCGCTACCCATCGCGATGGAAGCTGCGCATCCCGACGTTGGAACTCGAGCTCGACATCGCGCCGCAAGTTTCGAACTGCGAGATCGACGGCCGCGCATCGACGGGGATCACGTACTGGGAAGGCCCCGTGACGGTGACGGGAACGGCGCGGGGAAGCGGCTACGCGGAGCTCACCGGATACGCAGGATCACTCGCGGAGCGCTTCTGATGTCCGACTCACGCGCGCTGCCGTATTCGAGCGCTGGCCTGGTCGGCATCGGCGGAGCGCTGCGACGCGAGCCGGCGCACTTCCAAGTCGTCGAGCGTCCGCTCTACGAACCGACAGGCACCGGCTCGCACGTGTACGTCACGCTGACGCGCGAGGGGCGCACGACGCCGGAGCTCGCGCGCGATCTCGCGCGTCTCTTCGACATCTCGGATCGCGACATCGGCTACGCAGGCATGAAGGACAAGTTCGCGCGCACGACGCAGACGTTCTCGCTGCCGCTGGCGACGGCCGAGCCGCGCGACGTCGCCGAGCGCGTCGCCGCGAAGCTCGGACTCGAAGTCCACTCGGCCGCGCGCCACGTGAACAAGCTCAGGCGTGGGCACCTCGCCGGAAACCGCTTTCGGATCGTCGTCTCGGAAGCCGCGGCGGATGCGCACGAGCAGGCGCTCTCCATTGCCGCCGTGCTCGCGGAGCGCGGCGTCCCGAACTACTTCGGAGCGCAGCGCGGCGGCGACCGCGGCCGCAATGCTGCGCGCGGTCGCGACTTGCTCGTCGATGCTGGCGCGCGACGCGGCGCGCAGCGGTCGTGGGCCGGCCGGCTGCTCGTGTCGGCGTACCAATCGGCCCTGTTCAACGAGTGGCTCGCGGAGCGGATGCACCGCGGCTGGTTCGCGCGGCTCCTCGAAGGCGATGTCGCGAAGCGCCGCGCCGACGGCGCGATCTTCGACGTCCGCGACGCGGGCCTCGAGCAAGTCCGCTTCGACACGCACGAGATCGTGCACACGGGTCCGATCGTCGGCTCGCGCACTCGCTTCGCGCAAGGCGAGCCGGGTGAGATCGAGCACGCGCTGCTCGCGCGCACGGGCATCGACGAGGCTGCCTTCGCCCGCGCTGGGGCAAAGGGAAGTCGACGCACCGGCGTGCTGTGGATCGACGACTTGAAGATCGAGACGGTCGAAGCAGGGCTGTCGTTCGAGTTCACGCTGCCCAAAGGAAGCTACGCCACGGTGCTCTTGCGCGAGTTCATGAAGCCGCACGACGAGCTCGCTCTCGCTCCCGCGTCCGAGGACGAGTGACGCGCTAGCGCAGCTCGAACGTCAGCGACGCCCACAGGCTCTCCCAGTCGCTGGGCTCGCCGGCGGGAGCGCGGACCATGTGGACGACGCGCACGAGCCAGACGCCGTCCTTCGCGAGCGTGAACTTCGCGCGACCGTCGGCGTCCGTGCGGACGCGAACTTCCGCGGCCGGATCGCTCTCCGACATGCAACCGACGAGCGCGCCCTCGAGCGGCTTGTCTTGGTACACGAGCCGCACGGAGAACGGATCGCCGGGGCGAAGCGTGTACGGGTTCTGCTCGGGTAGGAGCTCGAGCGGAAAACCGAGCTTCGTCTCGTGAACGCGGCTCGTGGCATCGCCCGCGCCGACCTGAATCAGCGACTTGGCGCAGCGCGAGTAGCGCTCGCGGCCCGGCACCTTGCGTTCGGCGCGAATCCGGCGCAGCTCGATGATGCGCTCGAGCCCCTCCTCCGCGAGGTAGCTCTCGAACTTGTCCGCCGCGAGCTCGAGCGAGCTCGTGCGACTGCGGTAGCCGATCCACGCGAACCCCGGAGCGGCGGGGCTCCAGTAGCCGGCCGGCGCTTTTCCGTCGACG
>JANLUN010000099.1:0-13480 GCA_031363505.1 Planctomycetota bacterium
GTTTGGGGCGTGGTCGTGGCGTTTAGCTATCTGGGGGGGGGGGCTCCTCCCGCGAGACGGGTCGCTCGACGCGCGTCGCGGGCGAGCCAGGATAATCATCCGAGCGCGGCGCTTGCGGGCGCGCGTGTGATTCCTCGGCAAAAAGCGCGGCTCCGGCAGTGCAGTCGCCGACTCCGAGCTCAATTCGCGGCGATGTCGTCGAGCCGAAGGACTTGCGTGCCGGCCATCGCGTACACGGCGCCATTCTGGAGCGCGCACGTCGCGAACGGCGCCCCATCGCGGACAACCTGACCCGAGACCGCCGTGATTCCGCTCCGCTGCTCCTTGCCCTTGTCCACTGTTTCAGTACGGAGCTCGACGTTCGAGAGCGCGTAGGTCGCGCCGTCGCACTTGAGCACGTTGGCGAGGCGCGCATCGGTCTGGCTCGCGCTCCCGCGCTGCGTGGTCAACAGCCTCATGCTGTACGCACCGGCCGACTTCAACACGTGGTGCTCGCTCACGGCGATCTCGCAGCCCGCGCCGGTGATCTTCCCGGTCAGGTCGTACCGCGTCGCGATGTCGAATCCGTCGAGGTCGCGCGTGCCCTCGGTTGCGCCAACTGCGGTGAGGTTCGCGTCGTAACGAGTTCCGCCGACCTTCACGAAACCCTTGGCGTTCGCCTCGAATCGTTTCCCGTCGAACTTGACGCGGATCTCGGCGTCGGCGCGTTCACCGAGCTTGTGCGTGTAATGCAGAATATGTGGCGACGCCAGCCAACCTGCGGCACTCGCCGCTTGGTTGTCGCCCTGGACTTCCTTCACGACGAACTCGTGCACTTCGCCGCCGAGCTTCACGACGAGGCGATCCGCCGGCGTCGGTGCGTAGGTCACGCCTTCGCGCGCGACCGTGATCGTGCCCGTCATCGTGATCTGCCCGTGCTGCGCGCCCGTCGCGAAGTACACGGCTTCGACGAGCGTGCTGCGCGACGAATGGACGTTACCCGCGATGAAGCGCGGCAGGCTGAAGGCGATGGGCAGGCAGCGCCGCACGTTCGCGTGGAGCGCGGACTCTTCACCGGCCGGCGATTCGGCGCTCGCACGCACGGACGACTCGACTGGCCCGCTCGGCACCGCGGCCACGCCTTCGTCGCACGCTGCGAGCAACGCGCAGATGCTCGGCAGGAAAGATCGGAATGAATTCGATCGGCTGAGCATCGAGCACCTCACACCGGAGCCGACTGCACCTCGTTGTCGCGGCCGCTACCGCAGTCTCTCCGCCAGTTCCGGCTGCCGGGAGAGATCGGGTCGCCAGTGCTCGATCGTGCAGCGCATGCGATTGATCTGCTCGGACGTGAACTCCCACAGACACGGGTCGTCGGTGTAGTCCGTGTAGTTGTGCATCGCGTGCGGATTCCCGCAGCTCGACGGCGAGCTGGGACAACCCCAGGTCTCGCTCCCCTGGGGATCCGTGTCGCAGATCAAGTCACCGTTGGCGTAGCAGTTCGCCGCGGACGCGCACCCGCCATAGAAAGGATGCTCGAGCCCGAAGTAGTGTCCGACTTCGTGTGTCAACGTGCGGCCCATGTTCAACGGCCAGCCCGCGGTGCCGTTCTTTCCCACGGCCTCCCACCAAACGACGACGCGGTCCTGGTTCTGGCCGACGATGCCGCCTTGCGGCCAGTCGGGCACGTATCCGAAGTACCCGGCGCAGAGATTCGTGTACACGTTCAGATATCGGTTCGTGTCCCACGCGAGCGTGTTCCAGTACGAACCGTTGTCCTGATACCACGTGTTGTTCGTCGTGTAGGTGATGCCGTTCGTCGGATTGCCGTTCGGATCGATTTCGGCGAGGCGGAAACGAAACTTCGCGTTGGTGCCCGGCGCTCCAGGCGTGCCCGGGAGAGCCAAGTAATCTTCGTTGAGCACGCGGATCTGGTCTTTGATCGTCGCTTCGCTGAGGAATCCGGCGCCGTTCGTGTTCTGAATGACGTGGAACACGACCGGGATGTAATAGGAGAAGCTCGGGTCGTACTCCGGCTTGATGGTCGTCGAGAAGTAGCCGCAATCGGAAGGCGGAAACAGTGCCGCGAGGTCGTGCGGGCGAGGCGGCATGCCGCAGCGTTCCCGTGTCGGCTCGCTCGCAGGCGTCGCGGGTAGACCGGCGGTCCAAACCACGAGCCCGACGAGCAGAGGGATCGAGTACATGCGCGTGATCGCAGTGTTCGGTGGGCACTTCGACTGAGCCTGCGGGCTGTGTTCGTTTAGCGAGGCCATCGTGATGTGTCTTTCGGTTTCTTGGCCGGGATTGGGCGGCCGCAACCCGCACTTCGACCGCGATGTTACGCCCCGCGTCGACCTGTCGGCTAGTTCGGTTCGCCAGTGAGGATCCACGCCGCCCAATCGCGCGTCGTGTACTTCGCCGCGCCGCGCTCGTCCTTCGCGTCGCGCAGCTTGCACTTCGCTTCCCACAGCGCTTGCCACTTCGGCTTCTTCTCGATCCACATCCGCCGGTAGAAGTCGAGCATCAACTCCTTCGTCGCTTCGTCGGGGACCTTCCAGAGCGACGTGATCACCGATCGCGCGCCCGCCATCTGAAGTGCTCGCTGCAGACTCGCGACGCCCTGACCCGCGCGGCGTTCGCCGACGTTCGTGTCGCACGCGCTGAGCACTGCGAGCTCGCAGTGCGAAAGGTCGAGCGTCGAGATCTCCTCGGCCGTGATCAGCCCCCGCGCGCGGCCGACCGCGCTGTCGGGAAGGTTCGCGCCCGCAAACGCAAGCCCGCACAAGAGCATCGGGCTCATGCCCTTGATCCGGTCTTCTCCGGAAAGCCGCGCTCCCAGTCCCATGTACCGGTCCAGCGGCAGCGCTTCCTGCCACGAGCGAATCGATTCACTCGCGAACCAGCCGTGGGTCGCCACGTGCAGGAACCGAGCATTCGGTGCCAACTCCTCGAACGCCGAGCGCGACGCCTCGCGCTGCTCGAGCACGATGTGTTTGCTCTTTCCACCGAGACTGCCGTCGTAGATTGCGGCGATTCCGCGCGCCTCGACGTCTGTGTGCAGCAACGGCGCGAAGCCACTCTCCCACGCGCTTCCCCGAAGGATCGATGGAGTCGCATTGGAGTGCTCCGTCCGAACCGTGGGCAGCGTATCCGGCGTTGCGGGGTGATCCTCCGCGGCGGAGTCGCGATCCTCTGCGCCCGAAGCCGCCGGCTCCGCGCCGAACGCCGCGCCTCCCAACGCCAGGAGCACGCCTTCGTCGTCGCCCTCGGCCGACGATCGAACGAGGAGCTCGGACAGCGTGCAGCGCGTGTCGATTCGCCAGTGCTCGCCCACGAGCATCGTGCGTCCTTCCGCGCTCACGCCGAGCGGCAGCGCATCAAGCGCCACCAAGTGCACAACGTCATCGAGTACGAAGATGACCTGGTTCGCGTCGCCGATCGCCGCCAAGAGCGGATCGACGAGCCGCGCGCACAGTTCGCGTCCGCGTGTGTCGGCTAGGTGATCGACGGACGGTCGAACACCCACTCCCCGCGCCGGCTCTGCGACCCCTGCGGATTCGCCGCCGGCCACGCCGATGCCTTCGCGCCACGCAACTACCGCGTCCTCGATTGGCGCGAGTGGTCCGAGTTCCACGCGCGTGAGCTGACCCGTCGCCCCGCCCGCGCGCGCTTCGCTCCGGCGCAGGACGAACGCCGTCAGACTCGGCGTCTGGGCTTCCTCCGTCGCCGTGCCATCGACCGAGCCGCCGGTGACACCCGAGCGCTGGTACCGGTGGAGGCTCACAACGGCCTGATCGCCGGCGAGTCGTGCGGTAAGCTCGTCGACGTCGAAGTTCGCTCCTGACGGTGTGCTGTCCGTCTGAGCACGCGCGAGTTCCAGCAGCTCTCGCTGGGTCCGCTCGCGGCTCGCGAGCGCAACTTGGAACTCCGCCGTGGTCGTGCCTTTCTGCGCCAGGCTGGCGAGTTCGTCGACCTGTCTGCGCAGTCGCTCGCGAAGCTCGCGCGACTGCGGTGAGTCCAGCGCATGCCGCATCATCGTCGCCGACCCGATCGCCGCGCCACGCGTCGCCTCGCCGAGCACGAGCGATGTCCGGTCCAGCTCGGAAGAGGGCTCGAACACGCCGTAGCCCGCAGCGAAGGAGAGCGACTCATCGAGGCCGCGCGCCAGGAGTTCGCAGCGTGCCTGCGCTTCGCGGGAGGAGCTTTCGAATAGGGCTGCGTGTGCGGCCTGCGTCCGGGCTCGACACGAAGCGAGCATCAACTCCATGCACCGCGCCCGCGCTCCGTCCAGCTCACCGCTTTCCGCCATGCGCGCGATCGTGGTGGCCAAGTCGCGGCGCGCCCGGAAGAGCGCGGGGTGATCCTCCGGCAGCGTATGCATGCGCACGGCGAGCACTTGCTCCTGGAGCGCTCGGGCGGCCGCCAGATCTCCTTGGAGGCACAGTGTGTTGGCGAGGCACTCGCGGATGATCTGCAGCTCGGGATGATCCTCGGACAGCGCGCGCGAGCGCACGGCCAGCACGCGTTCTTCCAATTCGCGGGCGCGCGCGACGCCACCGTGCCGCTTGATCACACTGGCGACGTTCGTGCGCGCGCTCTGCAAGTCAGGATGGTCGTCCGTGAGTGTGCGCGAACGAACTTCGAGCACTTTCTCGAACAGCGCGCACGCGTCCGAGACGTTCCCGAGTTCGTATTCGATCACGGCCAGTCCTTGTCGCGCTTGCTGCACGTCGGCGTGATCGTCTGGAAGAAGGCGAGAGTGAGCCTCGAGCACCTGCTCCTGCAGCAGGCGGGCACCTTGGTAGTCCCCGAACATTCTCAGCACGTCGGCCAGATTCCCGCGCGCGAGCTGGAGCTCGGGGTGATCCTCCGGGAGCGTCCGCGAAAAGACTTCGAGTACCTGCTCGAAGTGCCCGCGAGCTCCTTGGAGATCGCCCGCCAAGAACATCGCCACGCCGAGCTGCTGCCGCGCGATCTGGAGCTCCTCGTGATCCGGGGGCAGCGTGCGGGCGCGAACTTCGAGCACCTTCTCGAAGAGAGCTCGCGCACCCGCAAGGTCTCCAAGACTAGCGATCGTCGCCGCGTAGTTGCGACGCACTATCTGCAGGTTGTCGTGGTCGTCAGGAAGCGTCCGTGTGTAGACCGCGAGCACCTGCTCCTCGAGCGCTCGCGCGGCACGCAAGTCGCCTAGCCGCTTGATCGTGCCGGCGAGGTTCAGCCGGATCGCTTGCAGATGAGGATGATCCTCCGGCAGCGTCCGCGAGAACACGTCCAGGGCTTGCTCCTCGAGCGCACGCGCGCCAGAGACTTCTCCCAGCTCCTTGAGCGCAACGGCATAGTTCAGCCGCGAGATTTGCAGGTAGCGGTCGTCCGCCGGACGTTTGCGGATGTCGACGTCCAGCACGCGGCCCCACGCGAGCTTGGCAGTGTGTAGATCCTGTGCACTGCGCGCGTAGCGAGCGGCAATGTCGAGTAGACCGCGCCAATCGTCGTCTTGCCGCACCTCGGGACGCGCGAGTAACAGCTCGACAACCTGCACCACCTTCGCGCGCGCGGTCGTGTACTCGGACGCGTTCAGTGCGGCGGAGACCTCGTCGAGCAACGCGCGCTCGCGATCCAAGTCGACCTTCGTGGTCGAGGCCTGCGGGTCGGAGGCCGGCGCTGACTGAGCGGCGGCGGGCGGCTCGCGCGTCGTCGTGCCGGGCCGCAGCACCGTGGCCGGCAGGAGTGCGATCGCGGCAGAAGCCCTCGATTCCACCGAGCAGATCCAGGCCACAAAGAGCACGATCAGGCTGTTCCGATTCATGGCGCCGATTCGCTGAGATCGTACTCGATCGAGGGAATGACGCGCGCTCACACGAAGAGTCCCGCGATCGTCGCCGTCATGCACGTCGCGATCGCGCCGGCGAGCATCGCCTTGAACGCGAGGCGCGCGATGTCGCCCTTGCGCTCGGGCGCGAGCTGCGACGTCCCGCCGATCTGGATGCCGATCGACGCCAGGTTCGCGAAGCCGCACAGCGCGTACGTCGCCATGCGCGCGGAGCGCACATGCTCCAGCGCATTCGCGGCAGCGCGCTCGGGCTGCATCGCCGCGAGATGCTGATAGGCGATGAGCTCGTTCAGCGCGATCTTGATGCCGAGCAAGCTCCCGACGCCTTGGCAATCGTGCCAACCCTCGATGCCCATCGCCCACGCGACCGGCGCGAAGATCCATCCGAAGATGCGCGCGAGCGAGAGACCGCCCTCCAATGCGAACGCTTCACCGAACCACTCGAGCGGCCAGTCGACGAGCATCACGAGCGCGGTGAACGCGATCAGCATCGCGATCACGTTGAGATAGAGCTTCAACCCGTCGGCCGTTCCGTTCGCGGCCGCTTCGAGGACGTTGCTCGCGCCGCGCTCGATGACGAGCGGTACTCGGCCCGCCGTCTCCGCGCGCTCCACTTCCGGCCGCACGATCTTGGCGCACACGAACGCCGCCGGCGCGCTCATCACCGATGCGCTCAAGAGATGCGGCGCGTACTCGGGACCGAGAAAACCCATGTACACCGCCATCACCGAACCCGCGATCGTCGCGAAGCCCGCGGTCATCATCGCGTTGAGCTCCGACAGCGTCATGCGCGCGATGTACGGACGAACGGAGAGCGGTGATTCCGTCTGACCGACGAAGATCTCCGCCGCGACCGCCATCGACTCTGCGCCGGACACGCCGAGGAACGCGCTCATCACGCGACCGAGCGCCCAGATCACGACCTGCATCACGCCGAGGTAATAGAGAACTCCCATCAGCGCCGCGAAGAACAGGATCACGACGAGGCCCGTCCCCGCGAACGCGAACACGAACCCCGCGGGACCGTCGGCTTTGGCGAGCGAGCCGAACACGAGCTCCGATCCCGGCACAGTGCGCGCCACCATCGCTTGCACGCCGTGCGCGATGGCGGCGAACACAGCGCTCCCCGATTCGGTGCGCAGGATCCACAGGCCAAGGGCGAGTTGCAGCGCGATCCCCCACAGCACGACGCGCCATGGAAAGCGATCACGCCGGCTCGAAAGGAGCCAGCACGCGCCGCAAAGCAGCGCGAGCCCGAGGGCTGCGCGAGCGATCAACATCGTTGCGGTTCTATGGAAGCCTCGCGTGTCTCGGCCTGCAACTCAGCGGCAGCACTCAAGTACCCACTCCCACGGATTGTGCGAACTCGCGCGACGTCGGTTCAGACTCTCGCAAGACAAAGTGATGTGGAGCACGCGCATTCGATTTTGCTGCGATATGCCCTGATCGCTGAGCAAGTTTGCCAACTCGTTCGGTGGGGCAGCGTAGGCGGCGTCCGCCTTGCAGAAACATTGCAGCGTCGACCTGAACCATGCGCTACCTTGTTGCCGCTGGCTGACTGGCCGGCGCTCCCCCGCCAAGAACCGGAACCTCGCCCAACCAGGAGTCATCATGAAACTCATTCGACCGATGTGGACACTCGTCCCGCTGCTCGCGCTCACCCCCGTCGTCTTCGCCGTTCAAGACAAGACGGACAAGGACGGCGCGAAAGCCGAGAAGACCCAGAAGACGCCTCCGGCCAAAGACACCGGCAAGGAAGCTGAAGGTGGAGCCGCGATCGGCACGAAGGCTCCGAACTTCACGCTCAAGGACACCGACGGCAAGGAAGTGAAACTCGCCGACTTCGCCGGCAAGATCGTCGTGCTCGAGTGGTTCAACCCGCAATGCCCGTTCGTCGTGGCGGCGCACGAGAAGGACGGCGCGCTGCGCGACATGTCGGCGAAGGTCGCACGCGAAGGCGTCGTGTGGCTGTCGATCAACTCCGGCGCGCCGGGCAAGGAAGGCGCCGGCCTCGAAGTCAGCAAGAAGATGCGCGAGGAGTGGAAGATCGGGAACCCCGTGCTGATCGACGAGAGCGGTGATGTCGGCCGTATGTACGGCGCCAAGACGACGCCGCACATGTTCATCATCGACGCCAAGGGCATGCTGGCCTACCGCGGCGCGCTCGACAACGCGCCGAGAGGCAAGCTCGAAGGCGACAAGAAGATCAACTACGTCGAGGACGCGCTCGCCGAACTCAAGGCCGGCAAGCCGGTCACGACGAAGGAAACCCGCGCCTACGGCTGCAGCGTGAAGTACGGCGCCAAGCCGTAATCACGTCGTCTAACCAGCGGCTCGAACGCCGCCCGTATTGAGAGCCCGTGCCGCGCGCACGGGCTCTTTCATTTTCCGGAGGGCGCGTCGCGCGCGCTCCCCCACCTCGCGAGTCGTCGCTCTCGCTGGTCGGCGTCTTCGCGCTCGGTTCGTGCACGGACTGACTGTTCTCGCCCGCTGCGTTGTGCTCTCTTCTCGAGAGCCCCACTTCCCGCCGCCGTGCCTCCGCGTCCACCGTACTCCGCGTTCGCTGCACTCGAGCACCGCAACTTTCGGCTTCTATGGTGGGGCCAGATCGTCTCGACGTCGGGCTCGATGATGCAGAACGCGGCCGTGCTGTGGCACGTGTCGCTGCTCGTCGCGCCCGAGGACAAGGGACTGGCACTCGGGCTCGTCGGCCTCGTCAAGTTCATTCCGATCGTCGTCTTTTCGCTGATCAGCGGCGTCGTCGCCGACGCGCTCGACCGGCGCAAGCTCATGCTCCTGACGCAATCGGGCATGACGCTCATCGCCGCGATCATGGCGTGGATCACGTACCGCGGTCTCGACGACGCTTGGCCCATCTACGTGCTGACGGGGCTCTCGTCGGCCGTCGGGGCCTTCGACGGTCCCGCACGACAGTCGCTCGTTCCTGCGCTCGTTCCAGCGCGGCACTTTCCGAACGCGATCAGCCTCAACACGATCATGTTCCACCTGGCGTCGGTGATCGGACCGTGGATGGCCGGCGAGACGATCGCGCGTTGGAGCGTCGGAACGGTCTACGTAATCAACGCGCTGTCGTTCGTAGCGGTGATCGTCGCGCTGCTCGCGATGCGCGACGTGCCCGAGCGCGCGGCGTCGAGCCGCACCGACATCAGCCTGCGGTCCGCAATCGAAGGTCTGAAGTTCGTCTTCCACGCGCCGATGATCCGCTCGACGATGCTCCTCGACTTCTTCGCGACGTTCTTTTCGTCGGCGACGGCGCTCTTGCCGATCTTCGCGCAGGACATCCTGGCGGTCGGACCGCAGGGCTACGGCCGACTCTCCGCCGCACCCGCGATAGGCGCGCTCGTCGCGGCGGCGATCATGGTGCCGAGCGCAGATCGCATCGTGCACCGCGGTCGCGTGCTCGTGTGGGCGGTCGTCGCCTACGGCGCGGCGACGATCCTGTTCGGCTTGTCGCGAGACTTCTTGCTGACGTTCGCGTGTCTCGCCGCCACTGGAGCGGCCGACACCGTGAGCATGGTGCTGCGCAACATCATCCGCCAACTCGGCACGCCGGACGAAATGCGCGGACGGATGACGAGCGTCAACATGATCTTCTTCATGGGCGGCCCGCAGCTCGGTGAGTTCGAAGCGGGCACCGTCGCGAACTGGCTGGGGGCCACGTTCTCGGTGGTGAGCGGCGGTATCGGTTGCTTGATCGCGACGGCGGCCATCGCGTTGCGCACACCGGGGCTCATGAGCTATCGACGCGAGGAGACGCCGGAGCGCTGAGGACTCCGCGCGCGCTCGCGGCCGCTCACTCGTCCGCCAACAGATCCTTCGAGACGCCGAACTGAGCGATCCGATCGCGCAACTTCTGCCAGCGTTTCGCAATCGTGTCCCGCTCCACTTGGAGCCGCTCCGACACTTCGGCGTACGAGAGCCCCTCGAGCCCGCAGTGCACGAACAGCTTCTGCTCGTCTTCATCGAGGCTCTCGACCCACGCGAGCAACTGTCGAATGCCCTCGTCGCGCGCGAGCCGGTGACTGATGTTCGTCGCGCTGTCGGGGAGGTTCTGCAACTGGAAGAGGCGCGTGGACGCACCCGCGCCGCCCGGCATCGACGCGAGCGACTGGTGCTTGCGAAACGCTTCGAGCAAGACGTTCTTCGCGATCCGGAAGATCCACGGGCGGAAGCTCGCGCTGTCTGCGTCGAACGCCGCAAAGCCCTTGCACGCGCGGCACCACACTTCCTGCACCACGTCTTCGGGATCGACGAAGCCGCGCATCGCGGGCCGGACGCGCAACTTCGCCCAAGTGAACAGCGCGGGCGCGATCCGCGCGTACAGCTCGTCGAAACGCGGACTGCCGCCGTCGCGATACGCGCGCGCGAGGCGCTGGGTCTCGCCCTGCGAACTGGGATCGTCAGACGGGTCGACGGGCGCCGACATGCGGACCGGATCGTAGCATAGGCACTCCGCCGACCTCGCCTGCGGAGCGCGGCGCACCGCTTCACGGAATGTTCGACAACACCGACGATCCGTCCGCCGCAGCGGCGTTCGACTTCATCGACGAGTATCTCGACGACGTCGAACACGGTCGATCGCGTGCGCTCACGCACTACCTCGCGCGCTATCCGGCGTACCAGGATCGCATCGCGCGCGAGTACCTCGCGTTGAAGCATCCGGGCGCGCCGTCGCTACCCGACTTCGCGCCTCCGGGCGACGACGCGAGCCGCCCGAGCGATTCCGATCGCATCGGGCCGTACCGGATCGTGCGCGAGCTCGGGCGCGGCGGTCAAGGCGCGGTGTTCCTGGCCGAGGACTCGCGCATCGCCCGCCGCGTCGCGCTGAAGATCCTCACCGATCGATTCGAAACGCAATCGCAAGAACGCCGCAAGCGATTCCAACGCGAAGCCGACGTGATCGCGCGGCTCGAGCATCCGAGCATCTGCGGCATCTACGACGCCGACTTCGCCGGCAGTCGGCCGTACATCGCGATGCGCTACGTCGAAGGCGCGACGCTCGCGCAGCTCATCGCGGACGCGAAGGCCAAGTCCGAGATGGGCAGCGCACGCGCGACGCCGGTTGCTAACGCTGCGAGCTCCGACTCGACAGCGGAAATCGACTTGCTGCAACTTCCGCCTCAGCGTGCGCCCGACATTCGCCGCGTGCTGCACCTCTTCGAGCGCACCGCGCGCGCGCTCCACGCCGCGCACGAAGCCGGCATCGTCCACCGCGATGTCAAGCCGGGGAACATCATCGTCGCGAGCGACGGCACGCCGGTCGTACTCGACTTCGGACTCGCGCGCGACGAGCAGTCGGAGCTCGCGAGCCTGACGCAACAGGACGAGGTCTTCGGCACGCCGGCCTACATGTCGCCCGAGCAATTGCGCGGCTCCAGCGAGCACCTCGACCGCCGCACGGACGTGTACTCGCTCGGCGTCACACTGTTCGAGGCGCTGACGCTGCAGCGGCCGTTCAACGCGCCGCAGCGCATGCTGCTCTACTGGTCGATCGAGCACGACCCGATGCCGGATCCGCGCGCGTACAACGCCGCGCTCGGCGAAGACGTGAAGGTCGTGCTCGAAACCGCGCTCGAAAAGGATCCCGCGCGGCGCTACGCGACGGCGCTAGAACTCGCCGAGGACTTGCGTCGCATCCGCGAGTACGAACCCATCCGCGCACGGCCCGCGGGAATCGTGTTGCGTTTCACACGCTGGACGCGCCGCTATCCGGCGCTCGCGGTTTCGATCATCGGGACGATCGTCGCGCTGAGCGCGGGACTCGCGGTATCGCTGACGCTCTTGGCGGAAGTGCAGAGCGCGCGCGCCAAAGAGCAGCGCGCGTTGAAGTTCGCGCTCGAGCGCCAGCTCGCCGAGCGCAGCGTGCGCCTCATCTCGGACGATCCCAGCTGCGCGCTGGCGCTTGGCATCGAAGCCGCCGAGCTTGCGCAGTCGTCCGGTGAGAACACGAACTACCTGACGCGCATGGCGCTCCTCTCCGCGCTCGACGCGTGCTATCTGCGACACGAGCTCGACAACGACCCGATGCGATCGGTCAAGGCGCCGGAAAACCGGCCGGCGCCGACGGTGAAGGCGATGGCGCTCAGCCCCGACACGCGCACGCTCGCGGTCGCGCTGTTCACCGGCGGCACGAACCTGTGGGACGTCGACGGCGGCCGGCTCATCGGCCGAATGCAAGGCGCGGACGGAGCGCTGACCGCGATCTCGTTCAGCCCCGACGGCCAACGGATCGCAACGGGATCCGCAAACGGCGTCGTCGAGATCTGGCAGGTGGAGTCCTGCGCATCGCTGGCGCGTTTGGATCTGCGCGCGCCCATCGTTTCCACGGAGTTCAGCCCTGACGGAGCGAGACTGCTCGCGCTCGCGACCGACGGCCGCGGGACGGTGTTCGACGCGAACGGTTGGCGCGAGTCGTTCGCGATCGACGCGGGCGCGGGCGCAGCGCCGATCGCTCACTTCTCGCGCGATGGTGAGCGCATCGTGAGCGCGCCGGACGTCACTCATGCGAACGCCAGGACGGCGACGGTGTGGGGCGGTCGCGACGGGCGGCGCCTGTTCGATCTCTCCGGTCACACGGACGCGATCCTCGCCTGCGATTTCAGTCCCGATACAACGCGCCACGTCGTAATGACCGCCTCGCGCGACAAACGGGTAAGCCTGTGGAACGCGGACACGGGCGAGCTCATGCTCCCGCCGTTCGAGTTCGACGGGGCCGTGCAGGTCGCCGTGTTCAGCCCCAGCGGCGATCGACTGGCGTGCGTCGAAGTCGGCGAGCAGGAGAGCCCATGCACGCTCCTGGATCTCGCGAGCGGTTCGCGCGTGAAGCTCTCCGCGCACGACGGACGTCGGATTCTGCACGCATCCTTCCATCCTGATGGATCGCGCCTCGCCACCGTGGCGGCGAACGACACGACGGTCCGCGTGTGGAATGCGCGCACCGGCGCGCCCGAGCTGCGGCTCGACAGCCCCTACCGTTGGCGCGCGGTGAACTGGGCGATGGACGGGCAGCGGCTCGTCACACGGAGCAATGGCTGCGTCGCGCATGTGTGGTACGCCGTCGATCGCCCGGATACGTTCGATCTCGAAGGACACACGGGCGCGGTGCGCAGCGTCTCGTTCAGTCCGGACAACTCACTCGCGCTCACGGGCTCAGACGACGGCACCGCTCGTCTGTGGTCGGTCGCGTCCGATCATAAGCGCGAGCCAGGCGCGCTGCTGCGCGTCTTCGAGCATCCCGCGCCGGTAAAGCAGGCTTGCTTCAGCCCCGACGGCAACGCTCGTCTCACCGTCGCCGGGGCGGCCGTGCGCGTTTGGTCGTCGCCGGATCTCGATTCAAAGTGCGCCGTGCTCGAGCATCCACAGAGCGTGCGAAGCGCGAGCTTCGACTCGACCGCCGCACGCGTGCTGTCCGTGTGCGACGATGGGCGCGCTCGGATCTGGCGGTGCGACGAGCGCGAGTCTCCCATCGTGCTCGAAGCGGACGGAACGACGATCGCCTGCGCGCGCTTCTCGCGCGACGGCCTGTGGGTTGCGGCGGGTTGCGCCGACGATCGACTGTGCGTGTGGGATGCGGCGAGCGGGAAGCTGGCGAATGAGATCCACTTCACGAGCGAGCTCGGCGGCCGACGCGGCGTCGTGGACATCGACTGG
>JANLUN010000109.1:0-1990 GCA_031363505.1 Planctomycetota bacterium
CCGACATGCCGCGCCGCTTCCTCACCGTGGAAGATCTGCTCCGCGCCGGCGGACGCGAGGTCGTGATCGACGCCGACACGATCGTCACGCCGCAGGCGCTCGACGTTGCGCGCGCGAACGGCATCACGATCACGAGCGGGAGCGCAGCCTACGTCGAGCCTGTCCCCGACCGCGGTCCCGACGCGGAGCGCGCGCAGCGCACGCTGCCTCACCTGCCCGAGCCGGCGGATGTGAACGGGGACCTCGGCACGGGCGTCGTGATCACCGCCATCGGGCGGAATCGGCCGGGCGTGCTGGCGGAGATCACTGGAGCGCTCGCGGACGCGCAAGCGAACGTGCACGACATCTCGCAAAAGATGGTGGAGGGTTACTTCCACATGGTCGTGACGGTCGAGCTCGCGCCGACGAGCTCGTTCGGTGACGTGAAGCAACGCCTCGAGTGCCTCGGCGGATCGGACGACTACGTCGTGCGCGTGATGCACGAGCGCGTGTTTCGGTTCATGCACCGAGTGTGAGGTCCGCGTGAAGCGTGGACGCGAGGTGCTCGGGCACGCGATCACTTCGCCGCCCGCGCGCGCATCGAGATGATCTCGCGCAGTCGATCCTGAGCACGCGCGAGTCGCATGCGCGCCGCGTCCTTCGCGACGCCGAGCTCCTTCGCCGCCGACTCGATCGTGTGCTCGCGCATGTAGACCATCTCGATGATCTCGCGGTCGGCGAAGGACAGAGTTCGCAGCGCGATGAACAGCTCGCGTGCCGGATCGATGTCGCTCGGGAGTGCGGTCGCGTGCCGTGCGTCTTGGACGAGATCCGGCTCGTCGAGCTCCTCGCGGCGCTTGCGGCGGCGAAACCGGTCGATCAAGTAGTGCCGCGCCGTGGTCCACAAGAACGAGCGCAGCGGTCCTACGCCGTCGAACTTCAGGTCGTCTTCGCGCTCGAGCAATCGGTGCGCGGCTTCCTGCGCCGCGTCGGTCGCGCCGACCGATGCGCCCACCAGGCTCTGATCGTTGCGCGCGAGGCGATCGCGCAGCCTGGGCAGCTCGAGTCGGAGCAACTGCTCCAGCGCTTGCCGGTCGCCGCTCGCTTGCCAGCGGCGCAGAAGAGTGTCGGAGGACGGATCGCTCATGAAGTTCAGCATGCGATGATAGCGAGGAACGGATCGTCGTCGGGCGGAGAGGCGCTCTAGTAACGAACGGCGAGCTTTGAACAGAACAGCCAAATCGCTGTTCTGAATCGACGCATTCGTTCGTTGGTGGTCCGGAATCGTGGCCCGGTCGCACGGCCGCATCCGGAGAACCCGCATTGGCGCTACGATGGCCGGACTTCCCATGAGATCGATGCATCTCGCGCTCGCCCTCGGTGTCTTGTGGCTCGCCGCGGCCTGCGGCGCTGGCACCGCTGCAGCCGTGTCCGGCGGCGGTGGCGGCGGCGGCGGGAATTCGCCGGCGTCGATCGCGGGCTTTCGCGTGCTCGACGCGAACGATTCGCACCGCTGCCGCGTCGAGTTCGCGTTGCGCGATCCCAACGGCG
This sequence comes from Planctomycetota bacterium, assembly GCA_031363505.1. Classification (GTDB taxonomy): domain Bacteria; phylum Planctomycetota; class UBA1135; order UBA1135; genus JANLUN01. Next base: position 1,531 of record JANLUN010000109.1, read on the forward strand.
ATCCGGCGACGGTCGAATTTCTCTATCACGTGCCCGGTCAGTCCGAGCAACGCATCACGCGCATTCTGCCCGTCGTCGGAGCCCCGTCACCGCCGACGAATCCGGCGACGCTCCCGAGCTCCGCGAACGGCGTCGAGTACGCGTTCCAATGGGACTTCGCGGGCGAAGCGTCGCTGCCGCACGACGGCGGATTCGTCGAGGGCGCGAGCGTCTTCGCGCGCGTCGGAAATGCCGGAGAGCTGCTGCCCGGCGCGAACGTCCACTCGGGCATCGGAAACGACGCGCCGGTCGTGCTGGACGCGTCGGCACCGAAGGCGGCCGAAGTCGCCGGCATCACCGCCGTGCCGTTCACCGTCGCAGACACATCTGGCGACGCGATCTCGATCCGTGTCGAGTATGACGTCGTCGGCGACGCGCCCGACTCGGGCTGGCGCGTCGCACGACCGGCGGGGATCGCCCC
>JANLUN010000127.1:0-2246 GCA_031363505.1 Planctomycetota bacterium
AAGTCGAACAGCGCTGCCGTGAACATTGGGAGGGCATGGTTGCGCGCTTCGAGCAGCAGTTTCCCTCCGACAAGTGACTCTTGACCCATTCACTCACTCGACCGGCTCGCGCAGCGCGAACTTTCGCTGAGCCGGCGTGGATGAGCGCGCGGTTTATGGGGTGAGCCGGCTCACCGCGGTCGCTTCGGACGTCGCTCCGCTTGCGCGTTCCATGGATCCTCGGGCCACGCGTGCCTGGGATAGCGCACCTTCAATTCCTTGCGCACCTCGCGGTAGGCCGTGTTCCAGAAGCTCTTCAAGTCGTCAGTGACTTGCTGAGGTCGTTGATTCGGGGCGAGCAAGTGCAGCACGACCTTCACGCGACCGCGCGCGAGACGTGGTGAATCGGCCCAGCCGAATACCTCTTGGATGCGCACTGCGAGCACGGGTGCCTTGTCAGGCTCGTACTGCAGTTGGATGGAGCGACCACTGGGCACGACGATTCGTTCGGGCGCTTCTTGCTCGAGCGCACGTGACGCCTGCCAGTTGAGCTTCGAACGCAGGAACTCGACGAGCGGGCGCTTGCGCGTGTCCTCGAACGAGCGCGCGCCCGCGCACAGCTCCGGCAGCCATCCGCGCAGCGCGGCTTCGTCGAACTCCGGCAGCTCGAGATCCGGCATCCACTTGCGCAACCAGCCGACGCGGCCGAGGAACGCGACCACGTCTTCGCCGGCGAGATCGAGCGCTCGGTCAAGTCGCGTCGACGCAGCCTCGACGAGCACGCGCTCGACTTCCTCGGCGGTTGCTTGCCCGCTCTGCACTTCGTCAATGACGAGATCGCCGAACATCGAGCGCTTCGAGGCGACGACTCGCTCGCGCTGCTCGTCGAACGATACTGCGATCTCGGTCTTGAGGCGCTCCTCGGGAAGCCACACGCGCTCGACCGCCGACGCGATCCGCACGAGCGCTTCGGCGCGTTCGGACTTCGCTCCCGCGTCGATGTCGACGCACACGAAGAGATCGTGGTCGTGCACGGCGCTTTCGTCGGCGAGGCGCACACCGCGGCCGCCCACGACGACACCGCGCCGCGGATCGTTGTCGCGGCGGCGAGCGAGCCGGTCGGGGTACGCGGCGAACACGGAACGCAGGAACGCCTCATCGGTCGAACTGGTGGAAGGGACGGAAGCGTTCGACTTTCGCCGCGTTTGAGTCCGACTGCGCTCGACGTCGCGCAGCAGTGCGTCGCGAACACGCAGCACGTAGCGCGCACCGCCTTCGTTCAAGTCTCCGACCGAGGAACGTGTCGAACCCGATCTCTCGAACGCCTCGAGCGCGTGCACGCGGTCGAGCAGATCGGAGTCCGATCGACGCGCGCTCGGCGATCTTGGTCCGCGCGGCGCGCGCAGGAACGGGTCGCGTTCCGCGAGCAACGCGCCGGCGAGTGCCGCCTCGTGCACGACGTCGAGCTCGTCGCCTTCGAGCAGCAGCCGTGCAACGCGCGGATGCGCCGCGATCGTCGCCATCGCTCGTCCGAGCGCCGTCACGCTGTGCCCGTCGATCGCGCCGAGCGCTGTGAGCAGCTCGCGCGCACTCTCGATCGCGGCTGCGCTCGGACTTTCGAACCACGGGAACTGCGCGACGTCGCGTTCGCCGAAGCACATGAGCTGCAGCACCGGACCTGCGAGATCGACGCGGCGGATCTCGGGCTCTTCGTTCGCGGACATCGATCGCTGATCGAGCTCGCTCCAGAGGCGCACGCAGATCCCAGGCTCGGTTCGGCCGGCGCGGCCGGCGCGTTGATCGGCCGACGCACGCGAGATGCGGCCGAGCACGAGGCGATCGAGTCCGACCGATGGATCGAAGCGCAGCGTGCGCGCGAATCCGGTGTCGACGACGGCGGTGACGCCCTCGACCGTGACCGACGTCTCCGCGACGTTCGTCGCGAGCACGACGCGTCGTCCGGTCCCCCGTCGCAGCGCCGCGTCCTGCGCGTCGGCGGGCAGGTCGCCGTAGAGCTCGCACACGGTGATTCGCTGGCGTGCGCACATCGCCGCGAGCTCGTCGCGCGTGCGCCGAATCTCGCCGACGCCGGGCAGAAAGACGAGCACGTCGCCGCGCGTCCGCTCGAGCGCGCGCGCGACTCCGTCGGCGGTAGCGGATTGCAGCGCGCGCGCAGCTGCGTCCCACCCCGTGGCGGACGTGGCACGCGGAGCCGGCGGCGGCGCGTACTCGATCTCCACCGGATGCAAGCGGCCCGCGCTCTCGAG
>JANLUN010000188.1:0-2205 GCA_031363505.1 Planctomycetota bacterium
AGCCGCATCGTCGGATACCAGGGCGTGTCGTTCCGCTGCATCATCCAGCGCCAATCGGGCGCGTGCGGCAGCGGCGTCCACACGGGACGTCCGAGCGCACCCGCCAAGTGACACGCCGCCGTGTCGACGCTGATCAAGAGATCGAGGTGCAACAGCGCGGCGGCAGTGTCGCTGAAGTCGGCGAGTTTCGGCGCGAGGTCGACGAGCGGCAGTCCCGGCGGGCGTGCGTGCTCCGCCGCGGCTCCTTTCTGAAGGCTGAATAGCGCGACGCCCTCGATCGCAGCGAGCGGCGCGAAGTGCTCCAGCGCGCACGAACGATTGCGGTCGTTTGCGTTCGACGCGCTGCCGGCCCACACGATGCCGACTTTGAAGCGGCGCTCGCTCGCCAGCTCACGCCGCCAGCGATCGACGCGCGCGGGGTCGGCCGAGACGTACGGCACATCACGGGGAATCGTGTCGAGCGCCGTGTCGAAGAGATGCGGCAGCGACAGGAGCGAGCACTGCGCGTCGATGCGCGCGACGTCTTCCCCGCGGATCGACGACCAGACGGAGTGCACTCCGCGGACCGACGGCAGCAGCGAAGCGAGCTCGCGCGGAATTCCGAGCACGACGCGTCCGCCGCGTGCTTCGACGAGCGGCGCGTAGCGCACCATCTGGAGCGCATCACCCAGGCCTTGCTCGGCGTACAGGAGAATCGTCCGGCCCTCGAGCGGCGAACCGTCCCACTCCAGGATCGCGAGACCGCTGCCGCGAAAGCCCGAGCGCCGCTTGCGCCACTCGAACTCGCGCAAGCCTTCGCGAAGATCGCCTTGCACGAGGCGCGCGAACGCGCGATTCACGTGCGCGGTGACGTGCTCGGGCTCGAGCGCGAGAGCGCGATCGCACTCCGCTTCGGCGCGGGTCGGCTCCGCAGAGCGGTAGCGCAGGATCGCCATGCGCACGCGCGGCTCGGCCGCGTTGGGCGCGAGCTCGATCCCGCGCAGGATCGCTTGCTCGGCGCGCGCAGCATCGTCCAGGTCGAGTCGCACCGCGCCCGCTTCGAGCCACGCATCGACGTCCGACGGATCCAAGTGCAGAGCGCGCTCGACGTGCTCTTCAGCAGTTTCGACGCGGCCGGCCGCACGCAACGAGCCCGCCAGCTCGCGATGACACGCGGCGGACTGGGGAGACAGCGCGCAGGCGGCGTACAGGTGCCGCGTGGCTTGCGCGACGCGACCGTTCTCGCGCGCCGCGCGACCCAGCGCGACTTGTTCGTCCGGAAGATGCGGCGCGAGATTGCGCGCCGTCTTGAAGCAGACTTGCGCGTCGCGCTCGTCTCCGAGCGCGGACAATGCGATGCCGAGGTGCATGTGCGCCTCGGCGTCGCGACCCGAGAGCGTGATCGCCTTGCGGAGTGCCGCGACCGCGTGCGTGTGACGGTCGAGACCGATCAGCGCTTCACCAAGCTTCGCATGACCGGCGGCGATCTTAGGCGCCAGCCGCACGGCGATCGTGAGCGCTTCAACCGCGCGCGACAGCTCCGATTGTCGCAGCGCGACGAGTCCGCGGCCGTAGTGCGCTTCCGCCGACGACGGTGCGCGACGGACCAGCTCCTGGTAGAGCGCCTCCGCGGCGTTGATCCGTCCGGCGACGAGGTGTTCGCGACCGAGCGCTAACGACTGGGCGAGCGTGGGATCCGACATGGCCTGCGCTCGCGAGCATGACGGCGCACGGACCGCTCTCCAAGTGTCGGAAATCTACTCTTCTCGGAAGCCTACTTGCCGTCCGGCTTGATCAAACCGCGCACGGTCTTCTTCACGCTGTGAAGCAGCGACGGCGAGCGGCTGCGCTCGGGCGCTCGCGTGTCGGCGGCATCGGCCGAACGCTTGGGCTTCTCGACCCAATCCGGCAGCGGACGCGGATACGTGAGCACGTCCTTGTACTCGGCGAGGTCGACGTCCTGACCGCGGTACTTGTGACCGATGAAACGTCCGTCGCGGATGTCGATCACCTCGCGCAGGATCATCTTCCCGCGGTACGGATCGGATCCCATCGGGAAGTAGTACATGCAGTCGTCGAAGTAGTAGTGCGACGCTTGGCTGTGGCGCGTCGACCCCTTCTTCTCCATCGGCATGCCGCCGTGCAGGAGGTTCGCGTGCCAGATCAGGGCTTGGCCCTTCTTCGGATACACGGGGATTCGCTTCAGACCCTCGGCCTCGAGGATCT
>JANLUN010000018.1:0-2116 GCA_031363505.1 Planctomycetota bacterium
GCCGTCCTTCGCCGAGCGTCTGAAGCAGAAGTACGGCGCGGACATCGATCCCGAAGTGTCGCTCGATCGCGCGGCCGCCGAGGCTCCGAGCGGCGCATCGAGCGAACTCATGCGGCGGCTGTCGGACCATTCGCTCAAGCAGTCGCGCTACAAGCTGCAAGGCGAGATCGCGCGCGGCGGAATGGGCGCGATCTTGAAAGTGTGGGACGAGGATCTGCGCCGCACGCTGGCGATGAAGGTGATCCTCGGCGACGCGGACGCGCGCAGCGCAGCCACAGCCGAGTCAGCGGCTCGGGGCGACGCTCCGGCGGTCGACACACGCATGCTCGGCCGCTTCCTCGAAGAAGCGCAAGTCACCGGCCAGCTCGATCACCCCGGCATCGCGCCGGTGCACGAGCTGGGCCTCGACAGCGACGGGCGCGTGTACTTCACGATGAAGCTCGTCAGAGGGCGCGACCTCAAGCACATCTTCGACCTCGTGTTCGAGGGCCAGGAAGGTTGGAACGAGACGCGCGCGCTCTCGGTGATGCTCAAGGTGTGCGAGGCGATGGCGTACGCGCACACGAAAGGCGTGATCCACCGCGACCTGAAGCCGGCGAACATCATGGTGGGCAGCTTCGGCGAGGTGTACGTGATGGACTGGGGCCTGGCGCGCGTACTCGGCCGCAAGGACACGCACGACATACGACTCCGACCCGAGTTCGCGCAATCGCTCACGTCGGTGAAGACCGAGCGGCGCGACGAACGCGAGGAAGCGCTCGATTCCCCACTGATCACGATGGACGGCGACGTGATGGGCACGCCGGCCTACATGCCGCCCGAGCAAGCGCGCGGCGAGATCGAGAAGCTGTCGCCGCGCTCGGACGTGTACGCACTCGGCGCGATGCTCTACCACCTGCTCGCGCGGCGCATGCCGTACGTGCCGCCGGGCGAGCGCATCACGAACCGCACGGTGCTGTCGCGCGTTCTCGACGGACCGCCCAAGTCCATCCACTCGATCAAGAAGGACGTGCCGGCCGAGCTCGTCGCGATCTGCGAAAAGGCGATGGCGCGCGAGGCGTCGCAGCGCTACGCGGACACGCTGGCACTGGCGGAAGACCTGCGCGCGTATCTCGAGCACCGCGTCGTCGGTGCGTACGAGACGGGCTCGTGGGCGGAGACGAAGAAGTGGGTCCAGCGGAACAAGCCGCTGGCGACGTCGCTCGCGGCAGGCGTGCTGGTGCTCGTGGCCGGTCTGGTCGTGAGTGCCTCGCTCGCGAAGAAGAACAGCGAGCTGTTCGTGCTCGCCGACGACGGGCGTACGCGCGCGGAAGTGAACGTGCGTAGCCGTCGCGCAGGCGCATCGCCGGAGCAGTTGCGGGTAGCGCAAAAGAAGCTCATTTTTCTCGGCGATTGCTGTGGTGCTGGGGAGGGACGGCCGACGATTTGGGACTCTTGCACGCGCAACGTTTGTGCGGCGTTTCATTCACCAGCATGCGAGTGAAGCTCATGACGTTCCGCGACTCTCGACGACACGCCGCTCGTCGACTTCGCGCGCGACTAAGGAAGTGACCGCCTTCCGCGAGCACTTCTACGCCGTGAATGAAGTGCCGCACGTGACCTGTGTGGTTGCGTATCAAGACACGGTGACACCGCAGGCGCGTGCTGCAAGCAGCGCGCGAGACTCCACCGCGTTCTCCTCAGATCGCCAGGCGAAAGCTCGCCGTGAGCGGAAGCTCGAGCACTTCGCCGCGCGAGATGCGCGCGGAGTAGAAAAGGATCTCGATGTTCTCGACATCGCCCGTCGTCGGATTCAGGCGCGTGACGACTTCTTCGTCGAGCTCTTCGGAATCCTGCTCGGGGTAGGGCGCCACCTTGTCGATGTGGAGGATGTCGCCGATACGGTCGTAGGTGATCTTCAGCCTCTCTGCCACAGCACGACTCCGTTTCTTCTTCGCCTGGTGAGGTGGGCGGATACCACCCAAGGTCGGACGCCGCGTCCCGGAGCCGCGACGATCACGACCGCGAGTCGCGATCGACCGCAAAGATCATAGCGTCTGTAGCAGTAGCGCACGCCGGCATCACGATCGCTGGCCATGAGGATATCGGGGTCGACGAGAACGGCCGCGACGATGGA
>JANLUN010000213.1:0-5303 GCA_031363505.1 Planctomycetota bacterium
CGCGGATCAAGTACGGCAGGATGCGCCGCCGCAGCGGCACGTCGAGTGATCCGAGCGGTTCGTCGAGGAGCAAGAGCCGCGGCCTCGACGCGAGCGCGCGCGCGAGCGCGACGCGTTGGCGCTCACCGCCTGAGAGATGCGTGCACGGACGGTCGAGGAGGTGCTCGATCTCGAGGACCGCGGCGATGCGGCGCACGAACGATCCGTCGATGGAATGTGTACTCAGGTGCCACATGCTCGCGACGACGTTCTCGTACACCGACCGGTGAGGAAAGAGCAGGGCGTCTTGCGGCACGTAGCCGATTGCGCGCGATCGCACAGGTCTCGAGATCCGTGCGGCATCGTCGAAGAACACCGCGTCGCCGATGCGAATCACCCCGGAAATCGGCGTGCGCCAGCCAGCCAGCGTTTCCAGCAAGCTCGTCTTGCCCGCCCCCGACGGACCGAAGACTCCGAGCGATCGCGCCTCGCTCGTCACGTCGACGTCGAGCGCGAAGTGCGCGAGCCGGAGGACGATTCGGATCTGCATGTGCGTCGTGCTCACGGGGCGGAGTCGGCGCGCGGGCCGCGCCGCAGCAAACGTTCGATACACCACATCAGCAAGAACGCGATGCCGACGGTGATCGCGACGAGCCGCAGCGCCTCGTCCGTGTTGCCGAGCTGGATCTCGCTGAAGATCGCGAGCGCGAGCGTCTGTGTGCGACCTGGGATATTTCCCGCGACGATCACCGTGGCGCCGAACTCCCCGAGCGCACGGCCGAATCCGAGCGCGATTGCCGCCAAGAGACCGCGCCGCGCGAGCGGCATCGTCACCGAAAGGAAGACCCGCGCATTCGACATGCCGAGCGTGCGCGCCATCATCTCGAGGCGCGGATCGACCTCCTCGAACGCCGTTCGCGCGGTGCGCGCGACGAGCGGGAGCGCGACGACGGCCGACGCGAGCACCGCCGCGCGCCATGTGAACAAGAGGTCGAGATCGAAGCCGAGCGTGCTCACGCCGAGGAGTCCGTTGCGCGCGAGGAGCGTCAGCAGCAGATAGCCGATCGCGGTGGGCGGCAAGACCAGCGGCAACGCGATGAAAGTCTCGACAAAGCTCTTGCCGCGGAACGATCGACGGGCCAGTGCGAAACCGAGCGCGATCCCGGCGGGTGCGACGAGGAGCGTCGCGCATCCCGCGACGCGTAGCGTCGTCCACAGGATCACCGATGTCGCGGAGTCGGCGGAGCTCACTTCGTGTGCAATTCGGGCACGAGCCTGCCCTCCGGGACTCGTGCATCGGTGGCATGCGCTTATACAGCGGAGCCGCGCGTCGACCAAGCTCCAGTCGAGGCTCGAGCGGCGGATGCGGACTCGTCGACGACGGGAATCGCGTCGAGACCGGCCGCCTCGAAGCTTCGTCTTCCGCGCACGTGATGAATCGGACGGGGTCCTGCTGACGATCGCGTGCGGAAAGGCGCCGGTCATTGGTCCATGTTCGTGCATCCAGCGCGGCGGGGATGCCGTATCGAGCACTGGACCTAGGGCCCAGATCGGCGATGATTCGACTGGAGACGAAATCATGAGACGAGGTCGGTGGATCGCAGGAGTCTTGGCGGCGATGCTCGTGGCGGCCTGTACTCAAGGACCGACCCCAGTGTCGGAGACGCCCATGACGAAGAATGAAGCGGCGAAGAATGACGCGGCGAAAGACGAAGTGCTCGGATCCAAGGTCGTGAAGACCGATGCGGAGTGGCGCGCGTCGCTGAGCCCGGATGCGTACCGCGTGCTGCGCGAGAAGGGGACCGAGCGCGCGTTCACCGGCGCGTACTACGACTCGCACGACGCCGGCACGTACCGCTGTGCCGGGTGCGGTGCGCAACTCTTCAGCTCGGATCAGAAGTTCGATTCGGGCTGCGGCTGGCCGAGCTACACCGCGCCCGTCGACTCCAAGGCGGTGCACGAAGAGGTGGACCGCAGCCACGGCATGACTCGCACGGAGGTCTTGTGCACGCGTTGCGACGGTCACCTGGGTCACGTCTTCGACGATGGGCCGGCGCCGACGGGCTTGCGCTACTGCATCAATTCGGCCGCGATCGACTTCGAGTCGGCGAAAGCCGAGCCGAAGAAGTAGTCGGCGCGTTCGGGCACTCTCGGGCTAGACTCTTCGCCGCATGCTCATCGCACGCATTCTCGGGCGCGTCCTCGCAATCGTCCTCGCGACGGTCTGGCTCGCGCCCACCGGCTTCACATGAGAGATGTGCAAAAACGCGATCGGGTCCGATCGCAATCATCTCGCCGAAGGCATCAACACCAGCGTCTTGTTCATGATCGCGATGGTGTTCGTCGTGCTGTTCGGGTTCATCGGATTCGTGTGGTGGAACACTCGGACGGCGCGCCGGCGTGAGCGCGCCGGGGATACGTTCGCCCCCCCGGGCAAGCTGCGCTGGACCGACGACGACGTGAAGGGCTGAGCTGCAGCTGTGTTCGGCGGCACGCTCTCGCCTGGTTCAACGCTCGCGGAGCACGATCACCACTCTACCGGCGGCGCTCCGGTCACGACCGCGTGGAAGCGCATGGGGACGTTCGCGCGGAGCGTGCGCGTCGTCTGGCGCGAACCCGGGGATCATTCGACTTTCGCGTACGCGCATGAAACCGTTCGAGATTCGTGCCCGTCCCTCTGCACATGGCGGGCGAGCACGACGCTTCTACCGATTCTCCAGGCGACAACCTCGCGTGGCGCAGCCTCGTGCTCTTCGGCGTCGGCGCCGCGCTGGCCGCTCTCGGTTCCCTCGTCAGCGGATCGCTGCTCGAAGGGCGACTGCAGTCGCCGGGTCCGGTGACGGTGTGGGCCGCGGATCGCGGCGCAAGTCGCGTGTACGGGCTCGATGCGAACTGCATCGTCGCGCGTGCGATCGACGTCAGCTCGCCGCTGCGCGTCGCGTCGGCCGGCGCGCGCGGTGTGTGGATCGTGCGCGCCCGCGATGCACACGCGCGATCGGCTCACGATCTGGTGCTCGCGAGCGACGAAGGGCGAGTGGAGCTCGAACTCGAGATCGAGCAATGCATCGACCTCTCCTCGACGCGCGCCGGGGATGCGCTGTGCGTGACGCGCGATGACGTCGGGCGGCGGCGCGCGTGGCGCATCTCGCATGACGGCGATCGTGAGGCGCTCGGCGAAGCGGGCGACCTCACTGCGATCGCTGACTTGTCGGGATCGATCGCGCTCGGAACGAGTCGCGGTGAGCTCCTGCGAATCTACATGGATGGCCGCGAACGCTCATGCGCTGTCCTCGCGCGGTCGATCGTCGATCTCGCGGCCGGGCCACACGCGGACTCGGTGTGGGTGCTCGATTCCGGGCGCGAGGTGTTCTTGATCGACGCGCACGACCGCGTCGTGTGGCGATCGGCCACGGGTATCGACGCGCGCACGATTGCGCCGATTCCAAGCGCGGAGCTGGTATGGGTCACCGAGAGCCACACACCGCGCGCGCGACGTCTAGGCCGCATCGACGGACGGAACGCGGGCGGTCTCGAGTGTTCCGATTTCGGCACGATCGCCGCGGAGCGCGCGGTCGGATTGCCGGGCGGCGGCGTGCTCTTCGCACTCCCCGGAGCGTTGGTACACCGCGACGAGCGCGGCCGACCCTCACCCGGTCAGGGCGGATTCCACACGCTCGTCGATGTCGCCCCGCGCTGAGGCCGGGTCACGCGAGCAGCGCGGCCGCGATCAAGGTCTTCGCGTCTTGGACCTTGCTCGCGAGGACTTCAGCCGGGCTCATCCGCACGATCTCGAGCTCCTCGTCGTCGTCCATCGCCTTTCCGCCGCCGGGGATCGCGCGCAATTCACGCGCGAGGAACAGAGTCATCAACTCGCTGCAGAACCCGGGCGCGGCGAAGAACTCGCACAACTGTTCGAGGTGTCCCGCCTTGAAGCCGGTCTCTTCCTCCAGCTCGCGGAGCGCGGCGTGCGGCCGGCTTTCACCCGGCTCGATGCGGCCGGCGGGCACCTCGATGAGCCAGTCGCCCGCAGCGTGGCGGTACTGTTTCACGAGCACGAGCCGTCCGTCGTCGTCGAGCGCCGCGATCGCCACTGCGCCGGGATGGTCGACGACGGTCAGATCTTGCTCGAGTCCCGACGGCAAGCGCACCGACTCGCGGACGACGTCGAAGATGCGCCCTTGCAGCACGCGTTGCGAAGCGAGGACCGTGATGTCTGGATGACGTCTTAGCGACACGCGAACGCCCGCACGCAGCGGTTCAGGCGACTTGGGAGGAGCGCCCGCGGCGTCGCGGTTCATCCATCGTCGCGCTCACGGAACGCTCGAGCCCCGCGGCGAACGCTTGCGTCGAGTTGGCCAGATCCTCGCGGCCGTGATCGAGCGCCGTCTGCGCGAACTTGCGCAGCACGCGCTGCACTTTCGTGACTTCCCGCAAGACCGGCGAGTCCTTGCGCGTCTTCATCTCCATCCGCTGTTTGATCTTCTCCAGCTTCGCGGTCAGCTCGGAAATGCGATCTTCGTCGGTGCGACGTTGATAGTTTCGTTTCGACTGGGTGGGCATGGACTGATTCGGTTGCACAAGTTTGTGAAACGGGTCGACGGACCCAACGGAAAAGCGCCGTTCACGATCCAGTAGAGATCCTCCTACCAGATCCGCGCGGCTGAAATCGCCAAGATCAGAGGCCCCGTGTAATACGCGGACCAGAGCTGCCTGTCGCGCTGAGCACTATAGCCGGCCCGGTTCAGTGCAACAAGTCGCCGTTTGGCGAATCTTGAGCGAGTTCGAATTCACAGCGCGAGCACCGGAGTGCAAACGGAGGTGCATCATTGCTATCCTTGTCAGTGAAGGTGTTCCGTGCACGGCACGCCTCGCTAGCGCACGATCCGACGGATGACATTCGAAGCCGACATCGAGCGCGTCTTGTTCAGCGAGAACGAGATTCGCGCGCGGATCGACCAGCTGGCGAGTGAGTTGACGCGCGCGTACGCGGATCGCGACTTCACGGTCGTGTCCGTTCTCAAAGGGTCGTGCGTGTTCGCGTCGGATCTCATTCGACGGATCCCGATTCCGCTCGAGCTCGCGTTCGTCGCGGCTTCGAGCTATCGCGATGGGACGGAGTCCGGAGCGCTCGACGTCATCTTCCCGGCGGGGAACGAGATCCAAGGGCGCAACGTGCTGCTCGTCGACGACATCCTCGACACGGGCCGAACGTTGAAACGCCTCCGCGACGAGATCACGGAGCGCGGGGCGCGCGAGGTCAAGACGTGCGTGTTCCTCGACAAGCCGGCGCGGCGCGCGGTTCCGCTGCAGGCCGACTTCCGCGG
>JANLUN010000219.1:0-3432 GCA_031363505.1 Planctomycetota bacterium
GGAGGTACTCACGCTCGAGAACGCGCGGCAGGAAGCCGCGCTCACGGAGTCGAGCCGAACGGTGCGCGCGTTGATGAACCGCATCGATGCCGCGGACCAGCGCCGTGGGGCTCAGCTCGACAAGGTGGAATCAACGGTGTCCGCCGTGCGCCAAGTCCTCGATGCGGACCGCGACCAAACGGCCGCGCAAGCCGCGGTGCGCGGGCGTGAGATGGCCGCGCTCTCGCAAGCGGTGGCGGAACTGCGCGCCGAGCTCGTCGCGTGGCGCGAGGACAGCGACCGGCGCATCGCATCGCACGACGAGCACCTGGGGCGCGCCGACGATGAGCTGCGCCTGCTCACGGAACGATTCGCCGCAATCGAGACCGGCCCGACGCTCGACGCCGACCCGGCCGCGGCCGCTGGATCGAGCGCTGGCGGCGCACGCGCGTGGAGCGGGCTGCTCGTCGATCTCGCGAGCCCCAACGCCGGCATCCGTTGGCAAGCCGTCGTGGGCCTCGGCGACACGAAGGATCCCGAGGTCGTGCCGAGCCTCTTGCCGATGCTCACGGACAAAGACGTGTTCGTGCGCATGGCGTGCGCGCGCGTGCTGGGGGACCTGGGCCAGAACTCGGCGGTTTCCGGTTTGATCGACGCGCTCGAGGACGCCGAAGCGCCGGTACGCGAGGCCGCGTCGATCGCGCTGCGCACGGTGACGGGCAAGGATCTGCGCTTCGATCCTCTCGGCAACGAAGCCGATCGGGCCAAGAAGGTGAAGGCCTGGCGCGAGTGGTGGAAGAAGTTGCAGGAAGAGCCGGAGAGCGCGCCCGGTTGACGTTGCGCGTCGCGGGACGCGCGCGTCCTAATCGAGTCGAGCGCGAGAACGACTCGCGCTCGGGCCCGCATTGCGAGAAACTAGGGTGTGCCCTAGACTTCCGCGCCATTCCCGCGCCGCCAGTTCCCTTGCAGACGAGATCCTTATGAGTCATCCGGTCACGTTGATCCGCGGCGATGGCACCGGCCCCGAGCTCGCGCAGGTGACGAGAGATGTCCTCGACGCGACGGGCGTCCCGTTCGACTGGTTCGAGGTCGACGCTGGCGTCGACGTGATGGAGAAGACGGGCACCCCGATGCCCGAGTACGTGCTCGCGTCGATCCGCCGCACGAAGACCTGCATCAAGGCGCCGATCACGACGCCCGTCGGCAAGGGGTTCCGTTCGGTGAACGTCGCGCTGCGCAAGGAGTTCGACCTGTACGCATGCGTGCGCCCGTGCAAGAGCTATCCGGGTGTGCGCAGCCGCTACGAGAAGATCGACCTCGTGATCTTCCGTGAGAATACGGAAGACCTGTACGCGGGCATCGAGTTCGAGCTCGGCGACAAGAAGACGCTGCAGCTCATCTCGCGCATCGCCGACCTCGGCGGGCCGACGCTGAAGCCCGACACGGCGATCACGATCAAGCCGATCAGCGTCTCCGGCAGCGAGCGCATCGTGAAGGCCGCGTTCGAGTACGCGAAGAAGCACGGCCGCAAGAAGGTCACCGCCGTCCACAAGTCGAACATCATGAAGTTCACGGACGGCTTGTTCCTTTCGAGTGCGCGCGAAGTTGCGGCGCGCTATCCGGAGATCACGTTCGAGGATCGCATCGTCGACAACATGTGCATGCAGCTCGTGCAGAAGCCGGAGGACTACGACATCCTCGTGATGCCGAACTTGTACGGCGACATCTTGAGCGACCTGTGCGCCGGATTGATCGGCGGCCTCGGCATCGCGCCGGGGATGAACCTCGGTGACGGCGGCATCGCGATCTTCGAAGCGACGCACGGATCGGCGCCGAAGTACAAGGGTCAGAACAAGGTCAATCCGACGGCGATGCTGCTGTCGGGCGTGCTGATGCTCGAGCACCTCGGCGAGACGCAGTCGAGCCGCCGATTGGAAGCGGCCATCGCGAAAGTCATCCGCGAAGGCAAGCACGTGACGTACGACATGAAGCCCGACCGCAACGATCCGACTGCGGTCGGCACGCGCGAGATGGGCAAGGCCGTCGTGCGCGCGATGGAGACCGTTTCGGTCTGACGCACGCAGCTCGGTCGCGCTCGGCCATGCACTTGATCGCGATGGCGGGTCTGCCCGGCACGGGTAAGAGCACGCTCGCGCGCGCCCTCGCCGCTTCCATCGACGCGCATGTGCTCGACAAGGACGTCGTGCGCGCGGCGCTGTTCGGGCCAGACCGCGTCGAATACAGCCGCGCGCAAGACGATCACTGCGTGCGCACGATCTACGACACGATCGACCATCTGCGCGAGCGCGGCCGCGAAGGATTCGTGATCCTCGACGGTCGGACGCATTCGCGACGTGATCAGGTCGACGCGCTCGTCGACTTCGCGACGTCGCGCGCGATGCCGTGGTGCTTGCTCGAGTGCGTCTGCGCCGAGGAGATCGCGCTCGAGCGCCTCGAGCACAGTGGGCATCCCGCGCAGAACCGCACGCCAGCGCTCTACCGGGAGATCGCGCGCTGCGCGGATCCGATCGAGATCGAGCGGTTGGTCGTCGATACCGGCACGACGACAGTCGGGGCCGCGCTCCAACGGGTCCTCGCGCATCTGCGCTCACTAGGTTGGCCGATCGCCGCCGCGGCGGATCGCCGATAACGTCCTCGGACTCAACCTCGATCGGCAGGTGGCGGTATCCTCGTACCGACGTCGCCGGCACGGCTTCCGATGCGGGATCCGACGTGAAGCCGCATGCCTGAACCCGCACTCGACCTGGTCGCTCGCGCGAGACAAGGGGACGAGCACGCTCTCGCAGCGTTGTTCCGCGCGCACGAGCCGCGCCTCGTGCGCATGGTCGAGCTGCGCCTCGACAAGAGCTTGCAGAGGCGCATGGACCCGGCCGACGTCGTGCAGGATGCCTGGGTCGAGATCGTGCGTCGGTTCGACGAATGGCGCCGTCAGGACAAGCTCCCGCTCCACGTCTGGATGCGCCTGATGACCGGCCAATCTCTCGTCCACGCTCAACGTCGCCACCTGGCGCACATACGCGACGCGATGCGCGATGCGCCGCAGCGCGTGAGCCGCCCGAACGTCAGCAGCGCGAGCGTCGCCGACGCTTTCGTGGACACCGCTACGTCGCCTTCGCAATTCGTCGCGCGCGAGGAGCTGCGCCTGCGTGTCCGCGCGGCGATCGAGGATCTCGAGGAAATCGACCGTGAGATCGTCGCGATGCGTCACTTCGAGGGGCTCTCGAACGAGGACGCCGCCATGGAGCTCGACATCGAGCCGTCGGCCGCGAGCATGCGCTTCATGCGCGCGCTCGTGCGCTTGCGTCCGGCTCTCAAAGGGCTCACGGTCGGCGACTTGGGAGGGAGTGCTTGAACGGCGAATCCAGATTGGCCGCGGAGGCATTCGAGCTGTTCGTCGAGCTCCATCGACGCGGCGACCACGTCGATCCGTCC
>JANLUN010000221.1:0-4671 GCA_031363505.1 Planctomycetota bacterium
CTCGAGACGCCCGATCCGGACTTGCTCGCCGCATCGCAGGGTCAGTACTTCACGACGCCCGCCGGCATGAAGTTGACTCGTTCGATGTACACGATCGAAGCGCCTCCGGCGCAGAGCGAGGCGCACTATGCGGATCACGACGGCGTCGTCAACGAAACCGATCCAGCCTTGGTCGACCACTTCGAGTTCTACTTGCTCAACTACTTCAAGCCGGGCACCGGCGAGGAGAGCGCGGCGACGAACCGCGGGAAGCAGCAGTTCAGGAGCATCGGTTGCGCCCGGTGTCACATCCCCGATCTTTGGATCGAGCACGATCGTCGCGTGGCCGATGTCGAAACCAAGTTCGACCCGATCGCCAGCAATGGCGTGTTCACCACACTGGCCGCGGTTGCAGCCACCAAGCACACCGTGGTCGACGATGGGCTCGGGCTCCCGCCGCTGAAGACGCCGGCCGGCCAGCCGTTTCTCGTGCGCAACCTCTACGCGGACTTCAAACGCCACGACCTGGGACCCGAGTTCCACGAGAGCAACTTCGACGGCACGGTGCAGCGTCTATTCATGACCGAGCCGTTGTGGGGCGTCGCATCCACTGCGCCGTATGGACACGACGGGCGCAGCTCGACGCTCGTCAACGTGATCCGGCGGCACGGGGGTGAGGCCGAGTCGTCGCGCGCGCTGTTCCTCGCGCTCGATGAACAGAAGCAGCGCGAGGTGCTCGACTTCCTCGGGACACTGCAGCTCTTCTCCCCGGAAGACACAGCTTCGAACCTGAACCCCAAGAACCCGGCGGACCCGGATTATCCGCGTCGAGGCCACGGCAGCATCCGATTGGCGCCGCTCTTCAACAATCCTTCCGATCCCGAGTAGAAATCGTCGACAGCCTGCCGGGGCAGGCGCCCGCACTCCCGCGCACATGCGAGCGTTCCGCGGGAGCGCTCGCGCCGACGGCCCCTTCACAGAGCGATGCAGTGATCCATGCGCTTCGCGATGTCGGCGAGTCGTCCGCGTCCCCCGCCGTCGACCTCGGCCGCGGCCCAACCCGCGTAGCCGATCTCGTCGAGCGCCGTCATCACCGCCGCCCAATCGCAATCGCCTTCGCCGATCTCGACGTCGAAGCCTTTCCACAGGCCGAGCTCGTCGCGCTTCTTGCGGCTGTATTCCTTCACGTCGAGCTTCAGGATCCGCTTGCCGAGCGTGCGGATCCATTGCTCCGGCCAGCCGTAGTTCACGACGTTGCCGATGTCGAAGTGCCAGCCGATCCACGGGCTCTCGAACTGATCGACGAAGCGCGCGGCTTCGAGCGGGCTGAGCAGGAACTGGTTCCACACGTTCTCGATCGCGATGTGGATCTCGAGCTCCTTCGCGAGCGGGAGCACACCGCGAATCTCCGCGATCGAACGATCCCACGCCTCCTGATAGCTCACCTTCTTGTTCACCACGGCCGGCACGAGCAGCACGCTCGTCCCGCCGAGCTTCCTGCAGTCGCGCAGTGCGGTCTCGAGCGCCTTGCGCCCCACGGCGCGCACGTTCGCGTCGGGATCCGACAGCGGCGACTTCCAGTGCACCGAGTCGACGACGCCTGGGATCTCGAGCTTCGCTTTGTCCTTGGCTTCGAGAATCTCATCGAGCGAGAGGTCCGTCGGACTGTCCATCTCGACGCCATCGAAGCCGGTGGACTTGATCAGCTTGAACTTCTCGAGCAGCGACATCTCGCCGTCGACCATGCCGATCTTGAGCGCCTTCTTGATCGAGCGGCGTGCATTGAGCGCGCCGATCCGGGGCACCGCGGGGATCGCCGCGAGCGCGGCGGATGCGACGAGGAACTCGCGCCGATCGAACGGAGTCATCGCGCTCAAATGAACTTCGTCCGGCCCGGCAACGCTACGGGCGCGAGCGCGATCTCGCCGAGCTCGTAACGCTCGGGCACGTAGCTCTCCTTCGATTGCAGCGCCTGCTCCCAGGTGAGCGACTCGCCCGTGTACGCCGCCATGCGCGCCATGATCGCGAGCATCGTGCTGCGCGCCATCCACACGCCGTCGTTGCGCTCGGTGCCCGCGCGGATCGCCGCGAAGAGCTCGTCGTGCTCCGTCTGGTACATGTCGTTGTCTTCGCCTTCGAAGGCCCAGGGCGTCTCGCCTTCGATGCGGAAATCGTTGTCCCAGCCGTTGATGTGCACGATGCCCTTCTCGCCGAGCACCGAGTCCGAGTTCTGGCTCCAGCAGCCCGCCCACTGGCGCGCCATGTGGAAGCCGCGCACGCCGTTCGCGTACTCGAACGTCGCGCCGAAATGGTCCCAGCCGTTGCCGCTCTCGGCACCCTCGCGCGTCTGACGTCCACCGATCGCGTGCACCGACATCGGCGGCTCGTCCTTCATTGCCCACGCCATCTTGTCGAGGCTGTGCACCGCTTGCTCGACGATGTGATCGCCGGAGAGCCACACGAAGCTGTACCAGTTGCGAATCTGGAACTCCATGTCACTCCAGGCCGGCTGACGCACGTGCACGCCGTTAGGCGACGAGAGGTACGTGCTGTACACCGCGCGCACCGCACCGGCTCCGCCTTCGTGGATGCGCTGATACGTCGCGCGGTGACCGAGCTTCGATCGCCAGCAGAATCCCGACACGAGCGCGACCTTCTTCTGGCGCGCGAGCTCGACGGTCTCGAGCACCGAACGAACACCGGGTGCATCGACCGCTATCGGTTTCTCGCAGAAGATGTGCTTGCCCGCTTCGACGGCCGCGCGCAGATGTGCCGGCCGGAAGTGCGGCGGCGTGGCGAGGATCACGACGTCGACGTCGCTCGCGAGCAGCTTCTCGGCTGCGTCGAAACCGAAGAACGTCGTTTCGGGCCGCACTTGCACGCGACCCATGCGCTCCGGTCCGAGCTCCGCGAGCAAGCTGTCGAGGCACGTACCGATGCGATCGGGGAACAGGTCGGCGACCGCAGTGAGCACGACCGTGCCGTTCTCGGCGAGCAGCGCGTTGTACGCAGCGCCTGTCCCGCGGCCGCCGCAACCGATGAGACCGACCTTGAGCACGTCGGGGTCGTCTTTCGGAACCGCGAGCGCGCGCCGGCCGAGCACTGCCGGCACCGCCGCGAGCGACGCCGTCGTGAGGAAGTGACGCCGCGTGAGCTGATGACCGCGCAGCACCGGCCGCGCGCTCGTGTTTCGTTCGTCGTGCATTGCGTCTCCTGACTCGACCGACGTGCGCGCTACGACCAAGTGTCCGCGCGATGGACCGCGAGCGCGGCCTCGAGCTCGCTCGACTTCGGCGAGCACTCGAGGCCGACGTACCCACGATAACCGAGGCGCTCCAGCTCTTGGAGTACCCGCGTGTAGTTCACCTCGCCCGTGCCCGGTTCGTTGCGCCCGGGCGTGTCGGCGACCTGGACGTAGCCGATGTGCGGGAAGCCCTCGCGCAGGTGGCCGCACAGGTCGCCCTCGCTGATCTGTAGGTGGTAGAGGTCCCAGTTGATTTTGACGTGCGTCGAGTTCACCGCGGCGCAAATCGCGATCGCCGGGTCACTGCCGTAGAGGCAATGGCCCTTGTGGTCGACGCGGATGTTCATCGGCTCGAGGATGAGCGTCACGTCGTTCGCCTCGGCGATCTTCGCCGCGAGCTTCAGGCCATCGGCGATGTGCGCGTGCATCTGGCGTTGCGTCATCCCCGGTTGGTCGTTGCCGCCTACGATGCACATCGCTTTCGCGCGCAGCTTCTTCGCGGTCGCGCAACCTTCGACGATCGCTTGGACGAACGCCGCGTGGTTCGCGGGGTCGTTGAGACCTGGAACGAAGCCCCATCCGGTGAACTGCGCGACGCCGAGGTCGAGCTCGCCGCACAGCTTCGCCACGGCGTCGATGTCGCGATTGCGCCAATCCCAGAACTCGATCGCGGGGAACCCAAGTCGCGCGGCTTCGCGGATGCGATCCTGGAACGGCAGATCGCTCCACCACATCTCGACGTTGACGGCGAAGCGCGTGTGCGGCGTCTTACCCGGTCGATCGATCGCCTGCGAAGCCGCAGGCTTCGACTGAGCGCGCGCCAAGCCAGTCGCGGCGATCAGCGCGATTCCACGCGTGCAGAGATTGCGTCGGTCGAGAGTGCTCATGGGGTTCACAGCTCGCTCAAGTATTCGATGAGGTCGCGCATCTCGCGCGGAGAAAGGAACTGCGCTTGGCCTTCCGGCATCGCCGACAGACCGTCGCGTCGTGTTTCGATGTCGGCGGCTTGGACCTCGACGATCTCGCCCGCCGAGTTGAGCATGCGCACGCACTGCGCATCCTCCGCGATCACGCGGCCGTCGACGTACCCGCCTTCATTCAACGCGATCACGCTCGTCTGGTAGCCCGGCGCCATGCGGCGATTGGGCGTCACGATCGCTTCGAGCAGCGCGAGCCGTCCGAGCCGCTTGCCGATGCCGATCAAGCTCGGCCCGACGCGTCCACCGCCGGCTTGCTCGTGCTCGGATTCGACCGCGTGGCAGCGCAGGCACGAGAGCTCGGCCTTCGTGCGGAAGATCTTCTTCCCCGCCTCCGCGTCGCCGCCGAGCAGCGATTGCTGGTACGCGGCGAGCGCTGGGTCGTCGATGCTCGTGCGCGCGATCTCGGCCAGCACCGGCTCGAACGAACTTGCTCCGCGGCTACGCGCCGCTTCGCAGAGGTCGAGCGCA
>JANLUN010000025.1:0-7625 GCA_031363505.1 Planctomycetota bacterium
CCGCGCGCTCGGCAAGCGCCTCGGCATCCCCGAGCGCACGCATGCGGGATTGCGCGTGACGGACGCCGAGACGGCCGACGTCGTGCTCATGGTCCTCGCGGGGCTCGTGAACAAGCAGCTCGTGCACTCGCTCGAGTCCGAGGGCCTTCGCGCCGTCGGCCTCTCGGGCGCGGACGGAGCGACGTTCGCCGCGGAGCGAGCGCACGCCGACGGCGTGGATCTTGGCTACGTGGGCAAGGTCGCGACGATCGACACGCGCCTGTGCGAAACGCTGCTCGCCGCCGGCTTCTTGCCGGTGATCGCGACGTCGGCGCCGCTCGCGCGCGGCGCGGCGGGACCCTCGGACCACTTCTACAACATCAATGCGGACCTCGCGGCGGGACCGCTCGCGCGCGCGCTCGACGTCGACGCGCTCGTCTTTCTCACCGATGTCCCGGGCGTTCTCGATGCCGATCGCGAGCGCATCCCGTCGCTCACGCCGAGCCGTTGCGCCGAGCTGCGCGCAGCCGGCGTGATCACCGGCGGGATGATCCCGAAGGTCGAGGCGGCGCTCGCGGCGCTCGCCGAGCATCCGCGCGCACTCGTGAAGATCGCCAGCGCGGAAGGCGCGAACGCGCTCGTGGACGCGCTCGAACCGTGGAGCGGAACACGCTTCACGACGGGAGCCAACGGAGATTAGCGCGATGGACGAACACGTGATGTCGACGTACCGGCGCACCGAAGAGGTGCTCGTCGGCGGCCGCGGTGCACAGGTGTGGGACGAGACGGGCCGCGTGTGGCTCGACTTCCTCGGCGGGATCGCCGTGTCCGCGCTCGGTCACTCGCACCCGCGTCTCGTCGAGGCGCTGCGCGACCAAGCGGGACGATTGATCCACGTCAGCAACCTGTTCCGCCATCCGTACACGGAAGAGGTCGCGGCGCGGCTCGCGAAGCTCTCGGAACTCGATGCGGTCTTCTTCACGAACAGCGGCACGGAAGCGAACGAAGCGGCGCTCAAGCTCGCGCGCAAGCACCACGTCGCAGCGGGCTCGCCCGAGCGACGTGGTTTCGTCGCGCTCGAGGGATCCTTCCACGGCCGCACGCTCGGATCGCTGTCGGTCACGCACACCGCGAAGTACCGCGAGCCGTTCGAGCCGCTGATCCCGGGTGTGACGTTCGTCGCTCCCGACGACGAGACACGTCTCGCGGAGGTGCTGCGTCGCGAACGCCCGGCCGCGCTCATCGTCGAGCCGATCCAAGGCGAGAGCGGCGTGCGCGATCTCTCGTTCAGCTTCCTGCGCAAG
Source organism: Planctomycetota bacterium (assembly GCA_031363505.1). Taxonomy (GTDB): domain Bacteria; phylum Planctomycetota; class UBA1135; order UBA1135; genus JANLUN01. Next base: position 1,284 of record JANLUN010000025.1, read on the forward strand.
GCGCGCGCGCTGTGCGACGAGACGGGCACTGTTCTCATCCACGACGAAGTGCAATCCGGCGCCGGCCGCACGGGCGACTTCCTCGCCGCCGACGCGGCGGGCGTGAAGCCCGACGTCGTCACGCTCGCGAAACCGATCGGCGGCGGGCTGCCCATGGGCGTGATGATCGTGGATCGCGCCCTCAGCGCGACGTTCCAACCCGGCGACCACGGCTCGACGTTCGCCGGCGGGCCGTTCGTGCTGCGCGCCGCGCTCGTGTTCCTGCAAGAGCTCGACGAAGGCGGCTTGATGGACAACGTGCGCGCGCGCGGCGCACAGCTTGCGACGGGACTCGCTGACTTGAAGCGCGACTTCCCCGTCATCACCGGGCTCAGCGGACGCGGCCTGATCCGCGGCGTGAAGCTCGCTCACGGCGCCGAGCAGCTCGTGCGTGACCTCCACGCCGGCGGGCTGATCGCCAATCGCACCGGAGGCGACGTGCTGAGACTGCTGCCTCCGTACGTCATCACAGAGGACGAGCTCGCGCGCGGACTCGACATCCTGCGCGATCAATTGAAGGGATTGCCGGAACGGGCGTAGTGCCTGCTTTCGCTCCACGCGGAGAAACTCACATGACCACGCACACATTCGGAACGTTGCCCTGCAAGGACCTCCTCTCCGTCGCACAGCTCCAAGCGGGCGACATCGAGACGATCTTCGACGCCGCGCGCACCTTGAAGACCGATCGCGGCGCGCACGAGGACCTGCTGCGCGGCAAGCGCCTGGGAATGATCTTCGAGAAGGACTCGCTGCGGACGCGCTTCACGTTCGACGTCGGCATCCAGGACCTCGGCGGCAGCGCCGTGTTCATGGACCACCGCGACGTGCGCCTGGGCTCGCGCGAGTCGCTCAAGGACGTCGCGAAGAACCTCGAGCGCTGGGTGCACGGCATCGTCGCGCGGACGTACAAGCACCGCGCGGTGGAAGAGCTCGCCGCGAACTGCTCGATCCCCGTGATCAACGGCTTGTCGGACTATCTGCACCCGTGCCAGGGCCTCTCCGACTTCTTCACGCTGCACGAGCGCTGGGGCGGCGTGAAGGGCAAGAAGATCGTGTACGTCGGCGACGGAAACAACACGGCGCACTCGCTGATCCACACCGCAGCGCTGCTCGGCGCGCACATCACGGTGTGCACGCCGGAAGGTTACGAGCCGAACGCGCGCGTCATCAGCGAAGCGATGCTCATGGCGCGCGAGTCCGGCTCCGACATCCGCATCCTGAACGATCCGGAGAAGGGCGTGCTCGGCGCCGACGCGGTGTACACCGACGTCTGGGCCAGCATGGGCCAGGAAGACGAGATCGAGGAGCGCGCCGCGCTGTTCTCGGACTACCGCGTCGACGAAGAGATGATGGCGCTCGCCGCGCCGGACGCGGTGTTCATGCACTGCTTGCCCGCGCACCGCGGACAGGAAGTCACGTCGCCCGTGATCGATGGGCCGCAATCGATCGTGTACGACATCGCCGAGAATCGCCTGCACGTGCAGAAGGCCGTGCTCGTTCTCCTCATGGGCTGATCCGACGCCAAGCACACCGAAGTCACACCGACCGAAAGCATTCCTCCCATGCCGAAGAAGATCGTTCTCGCCTACTCGGGCGGACTCGACACCTCGATCATCATCCCGTGGCTGCGCGAGACGTATGGATTCGAAGTCCACGCGCTCGCCGGCGACGTCGGTCAGGGCGCGAGCGAGCTCGACGGACTCGAGAAGAAAGCGCTCGCCACCGGTGCCGCGTCGTGCCGCATCGTCGACTTGCGACGCGAGTTCGTGGAGGAGTACGTCTGGCCGTGCCTGCGCGCGATGACGGTCTACGAAGGCCGCTACTTGCTCGGCACGAGCATGGCGCGACCCGTCCTCGCTAAGGCGCAAGTGGCGTATGCGCGTGAGATCGGCGCGACGCACGTCGCGCACGGCTGCACGGGCAAGGGCAACGATCAAGTGCGCTTCGAACTCGCGTACATGGCGCTCGCGCCGGATCTCGAGATCGTCTCGCCGTGGCGCGAGTGGTCGATCAAGAGCCGCGAGGACGCGCTCGACTACGCCGCGAAGCACGGGATCCCCGTCGCCGCGAGCCGCGCGAAGATCTACTCGCGCGACCGCAACCTCTGGCACATCAGCCACGAGGGCGGCGCGCTCGAGGATCCCGCCAACTCGCCGCCGGACGACGTGTGGATGCTCACGGCGTCCGTCGCCGATGCGCCCGATGCGCCCGAGATCGTGCGCATCGGCTTCGAGGCCGGTGTACCCGTCTCGATCGACGGTCGTGCGTACGAAGCCGAGGACCTCGTCTCCGAGCTCAACGCGCGCGGCGGACGCCACGGCGTGGGGCGCATCGACATCGTCGAGAACCGGCTCGTCGGAATGAAATCGCGCGGCGTGTACGAGACGCCGGGCGGCACGATTCTCGTCGAGGCGCTGCGCACGCTGCGCGCGCTGACGCTCGATCGCGACACCGCGCGCCTCTGTGAGCGACTCATGCCCGAGTACGCCGACCTCGTGTACACCGGCCGTTGGTTCGCGCCGCTGCGCGAGACGCTCGACCGATTCTTCGTGTCGGCGACCGAGCCCGTCACCGGCGAGGTCCGCGTGCGCTTGCACAAGGGTCAAGCGACCGCGCTCGCGGCGACGAGCCCGAACTCGCTGTACAGCGAAGACCTCGCGACGTTCGGCGACAGCGCGAGCTTCGATCACGCAGACAGCAAGGGCTTCGTGCGCCTCTACGGACTGCCCGGAATGGTCGCCGCGAGCGTTCGTCGGCGGTCCGGAAAGACCGGAGCTCCGCGATGAAGAATCTCTGGGGCGGCCGGTTCGACGGCGAGCCGAGCCCGAAGTTTGTCGCGTTCAACCAGAGCCTGCCCGTGGACCGGAGGCTGTGGCGAGCGGACATCACCGGCAGCCTCGCGTGGTGCAGGGCGCTCGCAGAGGCCGGCGTGCTCGACGAGCGCGAGGCACGTGAGATCGCGACCGGCCTCCGAGCGATCGCCATCGAGATCGAGAGCGATCCGCTCTCGATCGAGCGATCCGCGGCCGAGGACGTCCACACGTTCGTCGAAGCGCGCCTCACCGCGATCGTGGGCGACGCGGCGCGCAAGCTGCACACCGGACGCTCGCGAAACGACCAGGTCGCGACGGACCTGAAGCTTCACCTCAAGTCACGCGCGAGCGATCTCGACGCGCGCCTCGTCGACTTGATCCGAGCCCTGGTCGAGCTCGCCGAGCCCAACGCCGCGTTGCCCATGCCCGGCTACACGCACATGCAGCGCGCGCAGCCGATCACGGTCGGTCATCACTTGCTCGCGTACGTGGAGATGTTCGCGCGGGATCGGCGCCGGCTCACCGACGCCGCCGCGGGCTTCGACGCCTCCCCTCTCGGAAGCGGCGCGCTCGCCGGCACGGCGTTTCCGATCGATCGCAAGGCCCTCGCCAAGGACCTCGGCTTCGCACACGCAACCGCGAACAGCCTCGACGCCGTCAGCGACCGCGACCACGCGTGCGAGCTCGCGTTCGTGTGCTCGCTCGCGATGGTGCACCTCTCGCGCTTCGCGGAGGATTGGATCTTCTTCGCGAGCCACGAAGCGCGGTTCCTCGAGCTCTCCGACGCCGTCGCAACCGGGTCGAGCTTGATGCCGCAGAAGAAGAATCCCGACGGGCTCGAGCTAATGCGCGGAAAGACAGGCCGCGTGCTCGGCGATCTGCAAGCTCTGCTCGTCACGTTGAAAGGCCTCCCGCTCGCGTACGACAAGGACCTGCAAGAGGACAAGCCGGCGCTCTTCGACGCGCTCGACACGACCGAGGCGTGCCTCGAGATCGCAGCGCTCGTCGTGCGGAACGCGCGCTTCGACGCTGACCGCTGCCGCAGCGAGGCGAACCGCGGCTTTGCGAACGCGACCGATCTCGCCGATCTCCTGGTCCGGCGCGGCATCCCGTTCCGCGACGCGCACGAGCGCGCCGGCCGAGTCGTGCGCGCCGCGCTCGACGCCGGCGTCGAGCTCGATGCGTTGCCGGACTCGGTGCGCGAGCGACTGCTCCCCGAGCTCAGCTCGCTCGGCGCGAAGAGTTGGGCGAAAGAGCTGTCGGTCGAAGCCGTGCTCGCGCGTCGCAGCAGCCTCGGCGGAACGGCGCCCGACCAAGTGAAGTCACAAGTGGAAGCGTGGAAGGAGCGCCTGAAAACATGGACAACCCGATCCTGACGAAGAACCGAGTCAGCGACTCGCGACCGGTATTGCCGTCCGGTTTCAAAGCCGGCGCGTTGCACTGCGGCATTCGCGTGAAGAAGCAGAAGCTCGATCTCGGACTGATCGTCGCCGACGAAGCGTTTCCCGCGGCGGCGATCTTCACGCGCAATCAGCTCACCGGCGCGCACGTGACGACGTGCCGCGAGAGCCTGAAGAAGTCGAAGGGCAAGGTGCGCGCGCTGCTCGTGAACTCGGGCAATGCGAACTGCTCGACCGGCGCGGAAGGTCTCGAAGATGCACGGCGCGTGCAGGGATCGACGGCGGAGCTCATCGGCTGTCCGCCCGAGCAAGTGCTGTTCATGAGCACGGGTGTGATAGGTGCGCGTCTGCCGGTTGAGCGGATCTTGGACGCGCTGCCCGCGCTCGTGTCCGGCGTGAACGAACGCGGGCTGGGCGACTTCGCGCAAGCGATCATGACGACGGACCTCGTGCCGAAGGTGCGCACTCTGTCTGTCGAGGACCGATCGGGCCCCCCTTTTCGCGTCACCGGCGCGGCCAAGGGCTCGGGGATGATCCACCCGAACATGGCGACGATGTTCGCGTTCCTCCTCACGGACGGACCGCAGATCAAGGACACGAACGCTTTCTTGCGGAGCGTCGCGGCGAAGAGCTTCCATCGACTGACCGTCGACGGCGACACGTCGCCCAATGACACGGTCCTCCTCTGGAACTCGCGCGGCGGCGCGACGAGCAGCGCGCAGTCACCGGCGCACGAGGACATCCAAGCGCGGTCGATCCTCGAAGTGAGCCAAGAACTCTGCCGTGCGATCGCGGCCGACGGTGAAGGCGCCACGCGGCTCATCACCGTGCAAGTCACCGGCGCGCCGAGCGCCGAGATCGCGGCGACGGTCGCGCGCACGATCGCGACGAGCCCCTTGATGAAGACTGCGGTGCACGGGCGCGATCCCAATTGGGGCCGCATCCTCGCGGCGGCGGGGCGATCCGGCGTCGAGTTCGACACCGACCGCGCGCGCGTGTGGATCGGCGAAGCCGACGTGTTCTCGAACGGCAAGCCGCATCCGGAGAACGAGCCCGTCGCGCACCTGCACCTCCTGAACAATCACGAGGTGATCCTGGGCGTGGACCTGGCGATCGGAAACGCTTCGGCCGAAGCCTGGACGTGCGATTTCTCGGCGGACTACGTGCGCATCAACGCGGACTACCGTTCGTAGCCGGGCGCCGCCTCGTCACCGTTCAGGGCCGCTCGATCCAACTCGGCCAAGCAATCGCTTGGCGCTCGATCATTCCGCGGAGCGCGGAACCAACCGACGGATCAGGCAGTCATAAAGCGCGGCGATCCGAGCGGAGGACTCCGATGCGCCGAGAGGGATCCACACGTCCGCGGGTTGCGCCCGATGGCGCCGAGCGTCCGAGCCGGCCGCCACAATGCAACTCCCCCGCGAAAGGCGTGATTTCCAGCGTTGCGGGGTTTGGCGGGTGGCGGTACCCTGCATGAAAGAGGTTGCGCCCAGGACTTAACGTGTCCAGGCGGCGTGTCGATCCGACTCGAGCTGGCCGACCGCAGGTTTCGAGGGGCAGCCTCCGGTTTCTTTGCTTGCCAAGCTCCCGGGCTCGTCGACGTCGATAGCCCGCCCCCCAATACATCTTTTGAGGTGCCTCAGATGAGATCCCAGTTCACTCGCAGTTTCACACAGCTGTCGGCCGCGGCCGCGCTGCTCGCGCTCGTCACACCGACCGCGTTCGCTCAGGACCTGAACGTCGACGTCGGTCCGGCCTTCGGCACTCCGACCAATGCGTACGGCGCCGGCGCCGCTCAGCCCGGCACGTGGAACGCGCTCTCCTCCCTCGGCGTGTACACGGGCACGAACTTGCTCAACACCGCCGGTGTGGCCACCACGGCTGACGTCGTGAGCTCCGGTGGCTTCGGAGACTTCTCCTTCAACAACGCCGGAACGACCGGCGGCGACGAAGCTCTGATGGACGACCTCCAAGACGTCGGCGGTGTCGGTGGCACCACGACCTGGACGTTCTCCCAGCTGACGAACGGCAACTACAACGTCTACACGTACGCTTGGGCTCCGGACAGCGGCACCTTCTTCGCGAACGTG
>JANLUN010000350.1:0-2663 GCA_031363505.1 Planctomycetota bacterium
GACCTGCAGGCGCGTCATCGGCGCGCCGTCCAGGAACTCGTTGCGCACCACTTCTTCCATCGAGCCCGATACGTCGATCACGAACAGCACGCGGTGCGAGATGATCTGGATACCGAAAAACTTGGACTCGCCCGCCTCGACCTTCTTGAGACGCCACTCGTCGCCTGATTGACCGCGCGTCGTCTGCCGCAGCGAGTACTCGGTCTCGCTCTTGTGGATGCGCTCGAAGCGCTCCTTCGAGAGCACCTCAAACGTCGCGCCGTCCTTCTGCCACCAGTTGGCCCAGTTCGTCGCGTTGTCCTGGTAGGGCTGCCCCGTCAGCCGGTAGAGCGCGCTGGCCATGTCGTGCAACATGCGCCCCTCCTCCTTGCCCATGCGCTCGATGATCGCGGCGACGCCTTCTTTCACGCGCAATGATTCGAGACCCTCGAGCGCGGTCAGCCGCACGGACCAATTCGGATCGTTGAGAGCGACGATCAGCTTCTCGAGCGTCGCCTTGTCGCCGGTCTTCCCGAGCGCTTCGAGCGCGATCGAACGCACTTGCGAGTCGGCGTTCGCGGTGAGCGCTGTGAGCTCCGTGACCCAGGCCGGATCGTCGGCGCGGATGGCGGCCATCGCGTCGAACACGGCGCGCAGGATCACCGGATCCTTGCCCTTCTCCACCATCTTCTGGAAGAGCGGCAGAGCCTCCTTGTCGCGTCGATGCCCGAGCAGCTCGCACGCCGCGAGGACCACCTCGGGGTCCTTGTCCGCAAGCAATTTGTGCACGGCCTTGTTGATCTTCTCGTCGGCGAGGTCGCGCACGGCGTGGAGGACGAAGATCTTTTCCTCGGGGCGACCCTTCCCGATGTCGAGGACGAGCTCGCGCTCGATCGCCGCGTCCTTGAACGCCACCAAGATGTCGGCGAGCGCGAACCGCAGCTCACGCGGCGTGTCGACGTTCTTGGCGCGCTTCACGAAGTCGTCGGAAACCTTGGTACCCGCGAGCCGCGCCATGACCTGCGCCGCGATGGCGCGCGGTTCGGCGCGGCCGTTGAGTTGCTTGAACCGATCCGTCGCGAGCTCCAGCGTGCGCGGATCGGCGCGCCGTTCGAGGTCCAGCAATGCCGCCGACTGGATCTTGTAGTAGGAGTCGCGCGTCGCCTCGACGAGCTCGTCCGCAGTGAGGTCGGAGATTACCGCTTGAAAGGCCATGAAACGCAGCGAGTTGAGCGAGTACAGCTTGCGCTCGGGCGGGGCTTGCGATTCGTCGCCCTTCTTCCGCGCCTTCTTCTCGCGTTTCTCCTTCTCCTTCTGCTCCTTCACCGCCTTCTCGTCGGGCGGCGTCGGCTTGTAGATCTCGCGATACCAGGGGAAGTCGCTGCGATCGGAGAGATGGACGTGGTTCTCCATCGCGCGCTCACGCACGGAGTCCTCGACCGGTGACTGCACGATGAACGCGAGGAAGTCCTTGCCTTTCGACGCGCAACGTCCGAGCGAATCGAGCGCGGCCTCGCGCAGCTCAGCCGCCGGTGATTGCGTCGCCACGTCGGTCAGTTTTTGGAGCGCGGGCTGTTCGGCTTCCGCGATGCCGTCGAACTGCGTCAGGACGCGCACGACCTCGCGCTGCATGAACACGGTGTGGAACTCGTCGTAGAGCCCGATCAGCGCGTCGGCGGCGCGCCGCGATTGATGCCCAGCCAGCTCACCCAGCCACTTGGGATCGGCCGAGTCGCCGTTGGAACGGATCTTCGCCGTCAGGTCGTCGAGCGCATCCGGGCCTGCAGACACCGGCTGCGCGGCGGGCGCTGCGTGGAGGCTCAGGGCCGAGATCGCAAGGAACGCGTACGCGAGACGTGAACGAATCGAATCCATCGGGCGGTTTCGGGCGTGCGATTTCGGGAAAAGGTGCCGCGAGCGGAAAGGCGATCACAAGCCCTGCGGGCATGACTGTCAACTTCCGCGCAACTCCTTCCGATAGCACCGGTCCCCATGGAGCTCCAGGCGCCCGGGGAACCCTACCGCATGTTCGAATTCTCGCCGCACGACGTCGCCGCCGACCAGGTGCGCAGCCTGCTCCGCAAGCTGCGCGACCTGAATCTGTCGGCGGAAACGGTCGCGATCACGGGCGCTTCGCACGTGACCATCGGCGGGTGCCTGTCGCTCGATGCGCCGGCGGAGAACGGTGTGCGCTACCGCATCGACTTTCCCGACGGCGCGCGGTCGGTGCTCGAGCTCGCTTGTCACGCCGCGGGTGCGTCGGGGCTCGCGCTCTCGGTCGACGGCCACTCGGCGGATTCGACGCGCAAGCGTTTGTCCGTCCGGCTGTCGCGCGACCCTGAGGGGCGCGTGTGCGCGAGAGAGCTCGCTGCGCGCGTCTCCCCCGACACGTGCGACCCGCGCGCGCTAGCGCGTTTCCTGAAGCGCGCCGTGCGCACGCTGTACCGCGCCGAGTGAGCGACGGCGAGCTCGCTCTCCGAACGATCAGCGCTCGCGGGTTCTCACGATCAAGTCGGCGAGCAAGCCGATCGAGAGGACCTGGACGAGCGCCACGAACATCAGGACGCTCTTGTCGCTGAGATTGGGCGGCGAGATCACGAAGATGTCGTAGTACAGCGAGCCGACGAGCCCGAGCCCCACCACGCACGCGACCGGATAGAACACCTTGAGCGGATTGAAGAAGA
>JANLUN010000356.1:0-4946 GCA_031363505.1 Planctomycetota bacterium
CTTCCACTCTGGATTGCCGTCGACGGCCGCGCGCAGCTTCTGCTCGGCGTCCATCTTCTCCTTGAAGATCGCGGGATCCTGGAGCCCACCGAGAATGCCCGTGCGAGCCTTGCGACTGTTCTGGATGCTGAAGTAGTCGCCTTCCGCGATCCGGCGATTCTCTTCGCTGCGGCCGGAGAACGTCGCGAGCTGCACTTCGCGCCGCCACAGGTTGCGCAGCGACAGCGGGTACGACACGTCGCGCAAGAACTTCAGGTGATCGACGGTGAACAAGCGCTCGGTGCGACCGGGGTGGCCCGCGACGAACACGAGGTCTTGGTCCACGGCGCCTTGGCGGCTCCACTTCAGGTAGTGCTCGGGGCGGAGCGGCGCGCCGTTCTCGTAGATGCGGAAGAAGCACATGTCGAGATCGAAGCGCGGGTACTCGAAGTTGTCGGGATCGCCGCCGAAGAAGGCGATGCCTTTTTCGGGCGCCATGACGAGGCGCACGTCCGTGTAGCGCTTGTAGCGATAGAGGTGATACCGACCGCCCTGATAGAGCGTCACGACCTCAGTCTTCATCCCCGTGGACTTCTCCGATTCGTCCTCGAGCGCGACCATCGCTTCGCGGCGCGCTTTGTTCGCGTCAGCGCTCGACATGTCCGGCTTCGCGGCGCCCTTGACGCGATCGGTCACGTCCTTGATCTCCCACAGGACGTTCATTTCGATCTCGGGGCACTTGATCTCTTCCGCTTGAGTTCGCGCGTAGAACCCTTCCTCGATCAAGTTCTTCTCCGAGGTCGACATCTTCTCGAGCGTGTCCGAACCCACGTGGTGGTTTGTCATCACGAGGCCCGTCGGCGACACGAGCGAACCGGAGCCACCCGTGCTGATGCGCACCGCGGACTTCTGCAGGTGCTCGAGCCACTTCTCGTTCGCGTCGAAACCGTACTTCTCTTTGAGCTGCTTCGACGGCGGACGATTGAAGAGCCACATGCCCTCGTCCGCGCGAAGCGGAGCGGCGGTTGCGGAGCACAGTGCGGCGACGAGAACGACACTCGGGACGTAGAACGAGAGCGACATGTACACCTGCGCGGGGAAGAGGATCGCGGAATAGACGCGCACGACAACGCGTGCGCCGTACGAAGAGGCGGCCAGGATACGTCGCGAGCTCGAGGCCTGGAAGTCCGCACGCGTCGTGCTGCGGTTCCTCCGCGCGCCTGCCTGCGCTAGAGTCCCGCCCCTTGGCACGGCATACGCACGATGAACACGTGCCTCCTCGGAGTGCACCGGGTGATGCGCCTTCGCGCGGCGATGCGCCCGCGCGTGTCTCGTTCGCCGTCCGTTTCGGCATTCCGCTCGCGATCGTCGCGATCGTGTTCGCCGCCTTTTGGCCAGCGCTCCAGGCCAAGTTCGTGAACTGGGACGACGAGGCCATGATCGTCGACAACTACGCGTTCCGCGGCCTCTCGCTTTCCCAGCTCGAGTGGATGTTCACGACGACGTGGATGGGGCCCTACCAACCGCTCTCGTGGATCACGCTGGCGATCGATTACCTCGTGTGGGGCCTCGATCCGTTTGGTTTCCACCTGACGAATCTCGTGCTCCACGCGTCGACTGCGGTCGCGCTCTTCTTCCTTGCACGCTTGCTGCTGCGGATTGCGCGACCGAGCCCGTCGGACGCGAACTCGCCCGACATCACGTGGGCTGCGTTCTTCGTCGCGCTGCTGTTCGCTGTCCACCCGCTGCGCTGCGAGTCCGTCGTTTGGATCGCCGAACGCCGCGACGTCCTCTCGGGGTTCTTCTACGTCGCCACGGTCACGGCGTACTTGCGCGCGGCGATCGCGGAACCCGCAGCTCGCGTTCGCTGGCTCGCCCTGTCGTTCGTGCTCTTCGTGCTCGCGCTCCTAGCCAAGGCGACGGGCATGACGCTGCCCATCGTGATGCTCTTGCTCGATGCTTGGCCGCTCGGACGACTGTCGCAGTCGCGCGAGGAGCGCCGTCGCGCGCTCTTGGAAAAGCTGCCTTTCTTAGTCATCGCGGTCGTGTTCGCGTACATCGCGATCCGGGGCCAAGCCTCGGAGCCCGACACGCTGCGCGACATCTCGAAGCACGGCATCGTCGCGCGCCTCGCGCAAGTCGCGTACGCGGTGTGCTTCTACCCGTGGAAGACGCTCGTACCGACCACGCTCCTGCCGATGTACCAGATGCCGAATCCGCTGGATCCGAGCGAAGCGCGCTTCGTCGTCAGCGCGCTCGGTGCGGTGATCGTCACGCTCGCCGTGATCGTGTGGCGCAAGAGTCGTCCCGCCGCAGCGGTCGCGTGGCTAGCGTACTGCGTCCTGCTCGCGCCGGTCAGCGGGCTCGTGCAAGCAGGAGCACAACTCGTAGCCGATCGCTACAGCTACCTGCCGTGCATCCCCTTGGCGCTGCTCGCCGTGGGCGCGCTGCTTTCGTGGGTCGAGTGTCGACCGGCGCATCGCATCTACGCGATGCAGTTCGCCGGCGGAGCCGTGCTCCTCCTTGGCATCTTGACCTTTCAGCAATCGCGGATCTGGCGCGACGGCGAGTCGCTCTGGTCGTACACGCTGAAGCACGTCCCTGACAGCCACGGGGCGCTGCTGAACTTCGGCACGGCGCGATTGCAAGCCGGCGCGCGCGAACGCGATCCGGCGCAGCGTCGACGGATCTTCGAAGAGTGTCGCTTGCTTTTCGAGAGCGGCATGAAGGACGCGCCGGACTCGGCCTGCGCGCTCGACTTGGGACTCACCTGCGTCCTGCTCGCGCAGGAGGAACCGTCCAGGAGTGCGGAACTCCTCGAGCGCGCGCGCGAGTGCGTCGAAGGTGCGATCGAGCTCTCCGATGCGCGCGGCGAAGCCAGTCTCGATTTGCGCGTGCACCTCGCGAACATCCTCATGAAGCTCGGCCGCAACGACGAGGCGCTGCCCATGTTGCTCGATTTCGTGCGCGCCATGCCGGACCACGTACTCGGCCGGCGACTGCTCAGCGTCGCGTTGACGAACGCCGGTCGACCGAGAGAGGCCGTCGAGCACCTCGAACACGCCGTGCGTCTCGAGCCGGGAGACGTGACGCTCTGGATACGGCTCGGCCTGACGTACGAGCGCATCGGCGATCTGCCTCGAGCGCGCAGCACGCTACAGCGCGGCATCGAGGTGCGAGCGAGATTCTTGGGCGATCGCGCGGGCGAGGATCCGGATCTGCGTCAAGCCGAGCAGGAGCTTCGTCGATTCGATGTCGACTATTCACGCGCGCGCGATTGAGGGCCGAACGCGCGAGCTTCACGCCGGGTACATCGGTAGCGGCGGGAACTTGGAGGGCGGGGCCGGCGGCGGCGGAGGCGGCAAGTCGAACCCGAACACTTCGCAAAAGTGCTTCACCGTGAGGACCTCGCACAAGAAGTTGCCGGGCGGCACGTCCGCATGATCGACGAGGCGCGTCATCACGTTCGGATCGAGTCCGCACGGCTGGAACTTGTCGAACGCGCTGAGCTCGGTGTGGATGTTGAACGCGAAGCCGTGCCACGCCACCCACCGACGCACGGCGACGCCGACGGAGCACACCTTCTTCTGGCCGATCCACACGCCCGAGAAACCGCTCTCGCGCCGGCCTTCGACCCCGAACTCCGCGAGGACGCGGATGACGACCTCCTCGAGATCTCGCAGATAGCGGTGCATGTCGCGTCGATCGGGCGCCATCCGCAGGATCGGATACGCGACGAGCTGGCCGGGGCCGTGGTACGTCGCTTCGCCGCCGCGTTCGACTTCGATGACCGGCACGTTCACGCCGGCGACGATGTCGCGCGTCGCTCCCCGCCCGACTGTCACGACCGGATCGTGCTCGGTGAGGAGCAATAGATCACCGATCTTGCCCTCCACCCGCTCGTCGACAGAGCGGCTCTGAAGTGTGTGCGCGTCCTCGTAACGAGTGCGGCCGAGACGGCGCACGTCGAGCATCGGACGCGAGAGAGAGTAGACGAGTTCGCCTTCCACGGATGTGCACGCGACAGGAGAGGTCGCAGTTCGCGCCGGTTACGATTGGATTCTGGTGTCGGCGCGCGAGGGATGCGAGCGGGCGCGGCTCATCGGCGCTCCTGCGAGCAGCTCGTCGAACGCGCCCGCGCCGTGTCCGAGGCGGAGCGCCTACTTCTTCTGGTAGATGTGCACCGCCATGCCGTGCAGCGCCTCGGCGGCTTCCATCACGGCTTCGGGGAGCGTCGGGTGCGCGTGGATCGTGCGTGCGATGTCCTCGGACGTGGCGCCGAGCTCGATCGCGAGCGCGGCCTCGGCGATGAGCTCCGTCACTTCGGGTCCGACCATGTGCACGCCGAGCACTTCGTCGGTCTTCGCGTCCGCGATGATCTTCACGAAGCCCTCGGTCTCCATCAGGCTCATCGCGCGTCCGGATGCGGCGAACGGGAACGAGCCCGTCTTGTACGTGAGACCCTTCTCCTTGCACTGATCTTCGGTGAGACCGACGGACGCCATCTCGGGCGACGTGAAGATCACGGCAGGTACGCAGCGCGCGTCGTACTCGTCCTTTTGACCGGCGATGACCGCCGCCGCGACGAGACCTTCCTTGCTGCCCTTGTGCGCGAGCATCGGCTGTCCGGCGATGTCGCCGATCGCGTAGATGTTCGGCACCTTCGTGCGCATGTGCTTGTCGACGGCAAGGAAACCTTTCGCGTCGACGGCGAGACCAGCCTTGTCGAGTCCGAGTCCGGCGCTGTACGGCTTGCGGCCGACGGTCGACAGGATCTGGTCGCATTCGACCGTGTCCTCGCCGCTCTTGCGCTTGATGCGGACGAAGCTCTTGCCCGCTTTGTGCTCGAAGCCCTGTGCGAACGTCTCGGTCAGGAGATCGACGCCGAGCTTCTTGAGCGAACGCTCGATGACCTTGACGCAATCACGTTCTTGTCCGGGCAGAGCACCAGGCGTCGCTTCGAGCAC
>JANLUN010000365.1:0-4489 GCA_031363505.1 Planctomycetota bacterium
CCTCGGCCGCCGCGGACATCCCGGGATCCTCGACATCCTGGGCGAGAACATCGCCGACGAGTCGGAAGCGCGCGAGGTAGCGATGCACTACCGCGGCGCGGCCGAGGCGGTCGCGAAGGCGCGCCTCAATGCCTACGTCTCGGTCAAGCCGACACACATGGCGCTGATGATGAACGAGGCGCTGTGCCTCGAGCTCTACTCCGGGATCGCGGAGCACTGCGCAAAGCTCGGCCTGCGCGTGCGCGTCGAGATGGAAGACCATCCGACGACCGACGGAACGCTGCGCGTGTTCGAAGCACTGCGCAAGCGCTTCGACAACGTCGGGATCGTGCTCCAGTCGCGTCTCTTCCGCACGCCGAACGACATCGATCGACTCGCGCCGGGCCCGCTCGACGTGCGCGTGGTCAAGGGGATCTACCTCGAGCCTGCTTCGATCGCGCACACCGAGCCCGACGCGATTCGGAGCGCGTACGTCGCGTGCACGCGCAAGCTGTGCGAGCGCGGCGCGAAGCTTTCCCTCGCGACGCACGACGACGGCCTGGCGGAACGCTGCATTGCGCTCGTGAGCGAGTTCGGGTACGCGCGCGAACGCTACGAGTTCCAGGTGCTCCTCGGCGTGCGCGAGCCGCTGTGGGAGAAGTGGAAAGCCGCGCGGCACATCGTCCGCGTGTACGTCCCTTACGGACCCGATTGGCGGGCGTATAGCATGCGGCGATTGCGCAAGAATCCGCAGATCCTTCAGCACGTCATGCGCGACGCGCTGCGCTTCTGGCGCTGAGCTCGCGTCGGAGCTACTTGCCGAGCGCCAAGCGGCGCGCGAGCACTTCGGACAGCACGCCTGTGTCCATGATCTTCTGCATCGTCGTGCGGTAGTCGTACGGCACGCGGTGCCACGTTACTTGGTGGTCCTCGAGAACGGCGTAGCACGCGCGGTTGTCGCCGTCGCGCGGCTGTCCGGTGGACCCCACGTTAATGAAATAGCGGCGCCCTTCCGGCAGCGGCAGCGTCAGCGACTCGCGACCTTCGAGCCCGTGGAAGCGCAGGTCTTCGTCATGTCGCCCGGGATGGTGCGTGTGACCGCCGACGGCGATGCCGCTGAACGAATCGAAGATCGCGCGCAGCTTGTCGGGGTTCAGGAAGCCATCGGTGGAGAGGACGTACTCACGCACCGGATCGCGCGGCGATCCGTGCACGAACAAGAAGCGGCCCTCTTGGTACGTGAGCGGCAGGTCCTTCAACCACGTCCAGCGCGCCTTCTTCTCGTTCGAGCTGTACCACTTCGGCTTCATGCGCGCGCGCGTGTACTCGAGCGCGCCGCGCGCGTGCGGATTGAAGTCGCTCGCGTCGCGGAAGAGCGCCTCGTCGTGATTGCCCATCAGGCACAGCGATGCGTGTCCGCGCACCAAGTCGACGCAGAACTCGGGCTCGGGCCCGTACCCGATCACGTCGCCGAGGCAATACAGCGCCGTCACTCCCGAAGCGCGGATGTGAGCGAAGACCGCTTCGAGAGCTTCGCGGTTCGAGTGCAGGTCCGAGATGATCGCGACCTTCATCGCGCCGCGGATTCTCCACTCGATTTCGCGCGCGATGCACCCGGCGCGGGAAGGGCGGGCTCGATCCCGAACGCCGCGAGCGCGGCGCTCACGACCTGTGCGCGCACGCTGGCGAGATCGCCGCGTAGCGTGGCGCCCGACGCCTTCTTGTGCCCACCGCCGCCGAGCGGACGCACGAGCGCGTTCACGTCGTACGTGGACTTGCTGCGCGCGGAGAGCTTGCACGTGCCGTCCTTGAGCTCGCGCAGATAGAGAACGACCTCGACCGCGCGCACCGAACGCAAGATGTCGAGCACTTCGTCCGTGTCGACGAGATCGCTGTCGTACGTCTCGCTCGAGGGTTGCGTGACGACCGCGAGCCGTCCCTCCGCGAGGTACTCGACGCGCGAGAGCAGACGCCCGATCGCCGGCGGATGTTGCGCGCTGCGCTGTTGGTAGAGCGCGTCGAAGATCTCGGACGGTTTCACGCCGAGCGCGACCATCTCGCCCGCGACGGTGAGCGTCTCCGCGTCCGTGTTGCTGTACTTGAACCAGCCGGTGTCCGTGACGAGCGACGTGTACACACCGCGCGCCGCGATCACGTCGAGCGGCACGTCGAGCACCTTTGCGATGCGGTGGATGAGCAGTCCCGTCGCAGCCGCGCTCGTGTCGACGAAGGCCTCGTCCCACCACGGCTCGCCGTGATGGATGTGGTGATCGATCACCACCTTCTTCGAAGCGGACTTCGCGAGCGCCGGAGCGAGCGGCCCCGTGCGCGAGAGCTCGGAGAAGTCGAGCAGCACCGCCACGTCGTGAACCGGCAGATCCCCCGACTGATACGCGCGGTACTGGACATCGCGCGTGAGATACGAGAAGCGCGCTTCGGCCGGATCGGGGTTGTAGATCCACGCCTCCTTGCCCATCGACGACAAGATGCGCACGAGCGCTGCTTGAGCGCCGATGCAATCTCCGTCAGGGCGCGCGTGACCGGAGATGACGAACCGGCGGCCGCGCCGCAGCAGTTCGAGCGCTCGAAGCTTGTCGGGACCGAGCGGAGATTCGTTCGTTGGATTCATCTCAAGGGAAGCGCGCACATTCTGCGCGGCGAGGCACCTTTTCTGACATCCCGAGCGTCATTTCCAACAAAAGCTGATTGGCCGCGGTGTCAGGCGGCGGGCAGAGGCACTGAGCGGCCTCCGATCCACGCGGTCACCACGGTCGATCGACCCGCCGTCAGGGCGTCGAGCAGGTCCGATGGACGCGCACGTGCGAGATCGACGCCGGGTAACGCGTGAGCACAGAAGTCGGCGTGGGAACCGGCCGCGAGCTCTCCCACACGGCCCGCCAGCCCGACCGCGCGAGCTGCATGCGTCGTCGCCATGTCCCAGACGAGATCGGGAGCGAGCCCAGGGGCTGCTTCGCGGGCGAGCCGCATCTCGCGCCGCATGTCGAGATCGGCGTTGCTCGCGAGGCCGTCGGTGCCGAGTGCGACCAGGACGCCGTGCTTCGCGCAACTCTCGAAGTCGAACGGCTCGCGAGCGAAGTACGCGTGCGTTCCAGGGCAGTGCACGAGCGTGGCGCGCGCGCGAGAGAGGCGTTCGAGATCGCCGCGGTCAGGAAAGTTGCCGTGCACGAGCGACGTGCGCGGCCCGAGGAGACCGGCGCCGTCGATCGCGTCGAGCCCGCTTTTCCGCGGCGATCCTGACAGAATCGCAGTCATCGGGCCGGAGCCCGATTGCAGCCACTCGCGTTCCTCGCGCGTCTCGGCCCAGTGAATCGAGACGCACCGGCGCGTTCGCCGGGCGCGGCGACCGAGCGCCGCGAGCAGCCGCTCACTCACCGTGTACGGCGCGTGGGGCGCGATGCCTTCGAGCTGCCCTGCGCGACGCGGTCGCCGCACGAGCGCGCGCTCGATCGCGGCGTCCGTGCGCTGCGGATCCTGCGCGTCCAGAACCTCGCGATACGCGCGGCGGCGCAGCGGATGTCCTGCGAGCGCGGCATCGACGAGATCCATCGAGTCGATGTCCCCCACCGTCGTCGTGCCGGACGCGAGCAGGCGATCGGCACCCGCGCGCGCGGCGCGCGCCACGTCGTCCGGCGACTGCGACGCCTTGCGTCGGAGCAACGCCCGGATCCAGTCCGTGAACGTGCCGGCGGACGGCAGAGTGCCCGCGAACGCGGTGAGCTCCAGGTGGGCGTGCGCGTTCACGAAGCCGGGGGTGAGCACCACGTCGCCCAGATCGAGCACAGGAAGCTGCGCTCGTCGCACGGCGGACCGCGAGCGGAGCACGGTGACGACGCGCCCACGCGCGACGTGCACGCCACCGCCATCCAGGAAACGAGTCGGCGCCGCGAGTAGCCAGCGGCCTGTGACGATTTGTCCCGGCATGCGGGCGCCCTTTGTCCCGCCGTGCGGGCGCCCGAGGCGAGCGCGGGTCGCGATCAGTCCGGCGTCGCGAGGATCTTGATGTTGGTCAGGCCCTTGATCGACGTCGCAGGCGCACCGCACGTGATCATCCGTCCGTCGAACACGACTACGAAGCGGATCATGTTCACGCGCGGCTCGAAATCGTTGAGCTCGGACGGGTGGCTCACCCACGGAGTGAGGGAGCCGAGCTCGATCTGCGAATCCGAGCCGGCGATCACGACGTTGCACGGGTCGGCGGAGATGTCCGTGACCGCGCGCGCGCCTTGGAATCGGATCGCGAAGTAATCGCCGACGCAATTCTGCGTGGCCTGCGCATTCAATCCGTTCTGAAGGCCCACGACGTCTTCGAGGGGCGTCCCGAACGGCGAGTTCGCATCCTCGTCGCGATACTTCAGCAGGAGCTCGCCCGAGCCGGCGTCGTAGTAGACGTCCATGCTCCAACCGAAGATGCCGTTCGGCACGTCGTCTTCCGTGAAGATGAGGCGGAAGTAGTTGCCGGCCGGTTTCATCCAGCACGAGACCGAGCCGC
>JANLUN010000372.1:0-14597 GCA_031363505.1 Planctomycetota bacterium
CTCGAGAAGACCGGCAGCGAGCGGTCCCTCCCTGAGTTCGTCGGCCGCGAGGCAGCTCGCCGGGTTCACGACCGGCGCATAGATCCCGCCGCCGATGTCGTTGCAGATGTCGATGCGCTCTTCGTACTGGTCGGAGCACAGCTCGAGCGCGTCCGCGAGTTCTTCGGACGCGATGGCCAGGCACGCTGCACGCTGCTGCGGCGTCGGGAGATTGCGGCAGCGTGCTCCCGCGAGCCAGTAATTCGCCGGCGCTTCGCGCTTGCACGATTGCTGTTGAGCTCCCGCGATCTGCTTGCAAGCGTCGGCGGCCGGGCTTGCGAGCGCCGGGCCGCCGGCCGTGGCGATGAGGAGGATCGGAGTGATGGTGCGCCGGATGCGCACGCTGTAGGTCGTGAAGTTCTTCATGGTTTGCACCGATTCGTGGGGAACGATCGCGACGGGTTCGAAGAGTTCGTCTCGTCGAGCTCGCGATTCGATCGATGCGTATGCAGCGCTTGTTCCGCCTGCAGAGGCGCGGATTACCCGCGGATGAGCGACCTTCCTTGCGTCGACCAGCGCGCGAACGACGGCGCGTGCGATCATCTGCGGCCAATGAAGGGTCGCGCGGCGCGCAACCGATGCGCCGATGTTTCGAGCGCTTTCGATCGGTGATCGAGCGGTTGTATCCGCGCTCGCGTGCGGCCGTAATGCAGGGCTAATCTCTGCCCCGGCCCAGCCGGGTTATCATTGATCGCAGCGCCTCGATCGCAGCCGAGGCTAGTTGCAACTCAACTCGAGGACTCCGGCTATGAACAAGACAATCGTCACGCTGATCTGGCTCACCGTCGCTTCGCACGGTGCTCCCTCGCCGTCGGAAATCGCGACACTGCGGCTCAAGGCCGAGGCGATGAGCGTCGAGTACTCCTCGACCTCGAACGTGGTCGTGCTCGTGATGTCGGCGGAGAGCGAGGAATCGCTCAGCAGCGTCGACATCTTCGCCCCCGGGGGCGCTTCCGTGTTGCGGATGAAGGCCAACGGTGGGCGAAAGCTCGCAGTGTCGGGCTACACGATCGAGTCACAAGAGTCGAGCTACGAGGAGTTCTTCGGCACCTACCCCGAAGGCCTGTATCCCATCCGTGCGCGTACCGCCGACGGTCGCCCCGTGAGAGGCGAAGCGACGTTGTCGTATGTGCTTCCTTCACCCGCCGTCGTGATCTATCCGCTCGAGGGCACCGAGAATCTCCCCACGAGCGGGCTCGTCATCCGCTGGCAGCCCGATGCGCAAGCCGCCGGCCACTATGTCTCGCTCGAGCAGAACGGGAACGATGGACTCACCGTGGAATTGCCCCCTGGCACCGACCACTTCAGCGTGCCGGACGGAATCCTCCTCCCGCACACGAAGACGCAGATCGAGGTGGGCGTGATCGGGGAGAACGGCAACCGCACCCTCGTCGAGCTCAGTTGCTCGACGCGGTGATCGACGTGCGCTACGAGCGCATGCACTCCGCGGGCGGGCGGCGATCCGAGCAATCGCCGTCCGCCCGTCTTTCCCCCCACCTGTGACCGAATGCGCGTCTTGATCGTCGAGGACTCCGAGCCTTTGCGCGAGTCGTTGCGCCTGGGTTTGACTCGCGAGGGGTTCGCGGTGGACGTCGCCGACGACGGCGAAGTCGGTCTCAGCCAAGCGCGCAACAATCCGTACGACGTCCTCGTGCTCGACCTGATGCTGCCGAGGCTGAGCGGGATGGAGATCCTGGAGCGCCTCCGCGACAGGCACGATCGCCCACACGTACTCGTGCTCACCGCGCGCGACCAGCTCCACGATCGAGTTCGAGGCCTGAACGCCGGCGCCGACGACTACCTCGTCAAACCTTTCGCGTTCGAGGAGTTGCTCGCTCGCATCCACGCGCTCGTGCGGCGCCGGTACCAGGAGCAATCCCCGGTCTTGAACATCGGTGATCTGTCGATCGACGTCGTCGGACATACAGCGACCTTCGGCGGAAATCTGCTCGATCTCACGGCCCGAGAGTACTCGGTGCTCGAGTACCTCGCGCTGCGACGCGGACAGATCACCACCCGAGAGGAGATCGAGGATCACATCTACGGCGTGCACAAGCTGCCTTCGAGCAACGCCGTCGACTCGACTATCTGCGTATTGCGAGCCAAGCTCGGTCCGGGTGGCCGCGACCTGATTCGCACTCGCCGCGGTCAGGGGTACCTGCTCGGCGAGGCGCGCGCGTGAAGTCGATCCGCACGTACCTGTTGTCGCGACTGCTCGGCGGCAGCGCGCTCGTGCTGGCGGGGGCTGCGATCTCCGTCTACTTCGTGGTGACGCGCTCGCTCGAGAAGCAGTTCGATCGCAATCTGTCGGATCGTGTACTGGGATTCGCCTCGGTCCTCTTCCAAGTCGAAGACCACGTCGAGTTCGAGTTCTCCGGTCAATTGATGCCGGAATACGAGCGCACGACGGCACCCTCTTACTTCGAGCTTCGATTCGAGGACGGCCGACTTCTCGAGCGCTCGGAATCGCTCGCGGAAAAGGATCTCGATGTGCCCGTAGCGCCGACGTCCGGCCCCAGGCACTGGAGTGCTGCGTTGCCCGACGGCCGCCCGGGTCGATTCGTCGCCGAGCTGCTCGAGGTGCACCACGTCTATCCGGAGGAAGGACCGAAGCGACCGCGCGCCGCGCGCGTCGTCGTCGTCGTCGCACGCGGGATCGAGGAGCTCGTCGCGGCGCAGCGCGCGCTGCTCGCCAACGTGGTCGTCGTGTCGCTCCTACTCGTGCTGGGAATCGGGTTCCTCTCGTGGCGAGTCGTCAAGCAGGGTCTCGAGCCTGCGAATCGCCTCGCGGCGGCCCTCGACAGCGTAAACGTCGACCGACTGCCGAAGCGCTTGAACCTCGGTCCGCTCCCGAGCGAGCTCCGACCGGTCGCCGACAAGACCGACGCGTTGATCGCGCGCGTCGATACCGCGCTCGAGCGCGAGAGACGCACCTCCGCGGACATCGCACACGAGCTGCGCAACCCGATCAGCGAGCTCTTGACGGTCTCCGAGGTCGCGCTGCGCGACAGGAACGACGCCGCCGGCGCACGGCACGCGCTCGGCACCGTGCGCGACATCGCCTGGCGGATGGGTGGACTCGTGTCGACGTTGCTCAAGCTTGCGCGACTCGACATGGGAGCGGAGACCTTCGATCGCGAGAGCGTCGACCTCGGCAGTCTAGTCTGCGAGCTGAGTCGCTCGCTCGGCGCCGTGCAGCAGGAGCGCGGGCTCCGCTTCGACAACCGCGTCGCGAGCGGCGAGGCCGTGGAGGGCGACCCGGAAATCCTGCGAATCGTCGTGTCGAACCTCTTGAACAATGCGCTGTACTACGCTCCGCGATACAGCGCGATCGCGTGCCGCTTCGAACGCACCGGCGCCGACTGGAAGCTCGTCCTCGAGAACGACGCCGCCGAGCTGACGCCGGAGGATCTGCGCTTTCTGTCGGAACCCTTCTGGAGGAAGGATCGAGCGCGTGTGGATCGCAATCGATCCGGGCTCGGGCTCGCACTCTCGTGCGCGCTCGTCGAGAAGAACGGGATGGGCCTCTCGTTCGCGATCTCGAACGGTCGGTTCGAGGCGACACTCGCGAATCGGAACGGAGCGTCGAAGCAGAGCTCGAGCTGAGGAGTTCGTTCAGCGCGGCTTAGACGTCGGGCCACCCTGTGCTTGCAGCCCGCCCAGCTTCGCTTTCCATTCCGCGAGCGTGCGCGCGGCGCCGGGAGCACGACGCAACAAGAGCGGCGTGACGATCGCGTACTCGAGCGCCAGCACGCCCCAAGTCAGCGCCGGCACCGTTCCGACTGCAGTGGCACCGATTCGCACGCCTGCTCCGTACGAGGCTGGGCCGGCGAGCGCGCCCAAGACCGCGGCGAGAACTGGTCGTGCGCGAAGCCAGTGCATCGAGAAGCGCGGCAAGGTTGCGAAGGCCATCCACAAGGCTGTGATGAACGGCGGAACGATGACGCTCGGCCAATGTGCAACCGAACTCGGATAGCTCGTGATCGCGAGCGCCTTCAACGCGGAATCGAGCACGGTGCCCAGCGCGCCGGCGAGAAGGACGAACGTCAACTCACGCTGGCGCTCCGTTCTCGGCACGAGCATCACGTGCAAGACCAGGTACGGAAGAAGGACCACGAGCCCAAGCCAAGCGTGCCCTCGTGCAGCTCCGCTGACGGCGACGAACCACAGGATCTGGAAGGCGACGAACTGAACCGCGGACTTCATTCCCGCCCGAGGCGACCGACCGCGCGCTGCTCGAACAACATCTGCGCGTTGCCGATGTGGTGCTCGGCGAAACCGCCCTCGCAGTAGCAGAAGTAGAACTCCCACGAGCGCAGGAACTCTTCCGAGAAGCCGAGGCGCCGCGCATCGGACCAACGCGCGAGCAAGTTCTGCCGCCAGAGCGCGAGCGTGCGAGCGTAGTGCGAGCCGAAGTCCTCCAAGTGCACGAGTCGCAGTCCCTCGGCTTGGCTCATCGCGCTGCACAACGCCGTCACCGAAGGGATGCACGATCCAGGAAAGATGTGCCGCTGGATGAAGTCGACCGAGCGTCGTGCCTCTTCGTAGTGCTGGTCGGCGATCGTGATGGATTGCAGCGCCATCCGGCCGCCGGGGGCGAGCAGCGACGAGCAGCGCCGAAAGAAGTCGGGCAGGTTCTCGGCACCGATCGCCTCGATCATCTCCACCGACACGAGCTTGTCGTACGTGCCTCGCAAGGCGCGGTAATCGAGGTGCAGGAGCTCGATGCGGTGTTGGAGCCCGGCCTCGCGCACGCGCTCGGAGGCCAGCGCGAGCTGCTGCGAAGAAAGCGTGGTCGTCGTCACGCGGCAGCCGTACTCGCGCGCCGCGTGGAGTGCCAGCGCTCCCCACCCGGTGCCGATCTCGAGCAGATGATCTGCCGCGGATAGCTCGAGCCTCTGGCACAGCCGATCGATCTTGGCCACCGAGGCCTCGCGCATCGAAGCGCCGTCGTGCTCGAAGATCCCGCACGAGTACGTCAGCGTGTCGTCGAGGAACAGCGCGAAGAACTCGTTGGAGAGGTCGTAGTGCGCGCGCACGTTCTCGCGACTGCCGCGGAGCGTGTTGCGTCGCAGCGCGTGGAACGCAGCCAAGAAGGGTCGCGAAGCGCGCGCCATCCCACTCTCGACGCCCGACAGCGCGGCTCGGTTGCGCACGAACAGGCGCACGACGGCGGTGGGATCCTCACTGCTCCACCAGCCGCGCGCGTAGGCTTCGCCGGCACCGACGCTGCCGCGCAGAAGGACCGCGCTCCAGAAGCGCGCATCGCGCACGTGGATCACCGCGCGGGGCAGATCGCTCGCGGGCTCGCCGAACTCGTGGCGCAGGCTGGCTTCGATCACGGTCAGCGATCCGCTCCCGACGCGTTCGAGCCGTTGCAGGACGAGGCGCGCGCTCAGCGAAACTCGCTGCTTCGCCATCGGTGTTTCCCGCATTTGCGCGGCGTCGGTGACCGAGACCTCGTGCTTCATCGGGAAGCGAACGCGTCGCGCGCGTCGACGAGATTCTTGGGGTGCGTGAAGAACGGCGTGCGCTTCGCCCACAAGAGCGCTGCTTGCCAATAGATCGCCGCATGCATTCGCAATGCGAGCAGCGGATGGCGCACGAGCGCGCGCGCCAAACTTGCGCTCGTGATCGGGCAGCGTTCACACGACAGCCCGGCACGGAACACCTCGCGGCCCCCCTCGAAGTTCGTCATCTGTACTTCGATGCGCTCGTCGGAGAGGCGCAGGTGCCACTCGTAGACCTGTTTCATGCCGAAGAACGGCGAGACGTGGAACGCTTTCGCGAAGCGCCAGATCAGCTCGACCGAACCGGCGCGCGCAGGCTCACCGCCGCGCGCATCCAAGACGTAGGCGTGCCGTTCGCGCCACGGCGTGTTCGTGATCTCCGCGACGACCGCCTCGAGCGCGCCGTCCGCGCCGTGGCAGAAGTAGAACGTGACGGGATTGAACACGTAGCCGAACGTGCGCATGTGGGACAGCACGCGCACAGCGCCTGTCGGACGGTGCTGCAACTGCGCCTCGACGCGGTCGAGCACGGCTTCGCGCAACGGGCGGTCGACCGGTCCGAGATAGTCCGCTCGCCTGAACCAGGCCAGGTTCGGCCGGCACGCGGACCACAGCCAGCGGCCACGGAACAACGCCGGCAACTCGTCGAGGTCCACGTACATAAGGAAGAGGCGGTAGCGGAACGCGTGCGGACGCGGCACGGACCGCTGGTGCCAGACGGAGCTCTCGCAGATCGCGCTGGCACTCACACAAGCACCCCCGCTCCCACGCGCTCGACGACCCGCAGCGCGCTCGCGACGCCATCTTCGTGGAACCCGAAGCCCCAGTACGCGCCGCAGAAGTGAACTCCTGCCGCGCCATCGACCTCGGCGTGACGTCGCTGCGCGCGCACCGCGGCGAGCGAGTAGATCGGATGGTGATAGACGAACCGGCGCACGACGGCTCTCTCTGCGATCGCAGCGCTCCGATTGAGCGTCACGAAGTAGTCCGCGCGTGTGTCGAGCCCTTGCAGCCGATTCATCCAGTACGTCACCGTCGGGAGCTCGGCCGGCGGATCGTCGACGTAGTAGTTCCAGCTCGCCCACGCGCGGCGCCGCCGCGGCATCACCGCGACATCCGTGTGCAGCACCGCTTCGTTGCGCTGGTACTCGAACGCGCCGAGCACGTCGCGCTCCGCCGGCGTCGCGTCGCGCAGCATGGCGAGGCTCGTCTCGGCGTGCGTCGCGAGCACGACTCGATCGAAGATCGACTCCTCACCCGCGGCCGTGCGCACGCTCACGCCCAGCGGCGTGCGGCGGACCGCGACGACCGGCGTCCGCAGCCGGATGCGCTGCCTAAACGGAGCGACCAAGCGCTTCACGTACTCGCGCGAGCCGCCGCGCACGACCAGCCACTGCGGCCGGTCGTCCACTTCCAGGAACCCGTGGTTCTGGAAAAACTCGACCAGGAAGCGCGCGGGGAAGGCCAACATGCGCTCGGGCCGCGCCGACCAAACCGCGGCGCCCATCGGCACGAGGTGCTGCTCGACGAAGATCCGCGAGTAGCCGCCGCGCGCGAGGTACTCCCCCAGCGTGGTCTCGTCGTCCGGGTTCTCGAGCAGCCGCGGCGCTTCGCGATAGAAGCGAAAGATGTCGCGCATCATGCGCCAGAACGAAGGCCGCAGCGCGTTCGATCGCCGCGCGAGCATTCCGCCGAGCGACGAGCCGTTGTACTCGAGCCCGCTCGCACGCGAGCTCACGGAGAAGCTCATGTCGCTCGCTTGCCACTCCACGCCGATCTCTCGCAGGAGCGCGCAGAAGCGCGGGTATGTGCGTTCGTTGAAAACGATGAAGCCCGTGTCGATGGCCAACTTTCCGCTCGCCGTGTCGACATCGACCGTGTTCGTGTGGCCGCCGATTCGATCCGCCGCTTCGAACACCGTCAGGTCGTGCTCGGCGTACAGCCTGCGCGCTGCGACCATGCCCGCGATCCCGGTGCCGATGACTGCGATCTTCATCGCGGCCTCCCGGCGAGCCGGACGTGCGTCACGAGCCACTCGTTTCCGCCCTGGTAGGCGAACGATTCGGCGCACGCCAGGAAGAATGCGCGCCAGCGCTCGTGCCACATGCCCGCGCTCTCTGCGCCGTACACGGAAGCGAGAGTCGCGCGCAGCGCGTCTCGGTTGCGATCCAGGTTCGCGAGCCAGTCCTCGGCCGTGCGCGCGTAGTGCGTGCCCGGAACGATCCAGCGCTCTTCGACTTCGAACGGAACGTCGAGATGATCGATCAGATCGGGGCACGGCATCATCCCGCCCGTGAAGAAGTGCCGGCTCATCCAGTCGGACTCGTCGCGCACTTCGAACGGGTAGGCGTAGCGCGTGTGCGCGAACACGTGCAGGAAGACGCGTCCGTCGGGCTGTAGCCACGTGTGCGCACGACGCAGCAGCGCCTCCCAGTTGCGCATGTGCTCGAACATCTCGACCGACACGACGCGGTCGAAGCGCCGCTCGGTGTCGAACGCGTTCATGTCACACGTGTTCACCTCGACGTTGGTGAGTCCCGCTGCGCGTGCACGCTGTTCGATGAACAGACGCTGCGGCGCGGAGTTGGATACGGCGAGGATCCGGCTGCGCGGATACGCGGCTGCCATCCACAGGGTCAACGAGCCCCAGCCGCAGCCGAGTTCTAGGACGCGTTGACCATCGACGAGCCCGGCGCGCTCGCAAGTCAGAGCGAGCATCGCGTCCTCGGCTTCGGCCAGCGTGGTCCGTTCCTCCGCGTAGAAACAGCTGCTGTACTTGAGACGCGGGCCGAGCACGGCGCGGAAGAAGTCCGGCGGCAACTCGTAGTGCTGCTCGTTGGCCGTCTTGGGAACGAGCGCGATCGGACTCGCGCGCATCTCGCTCGACCACTCGCGCAGCACTTCTTCGCGACCGACCGCGTAGCGCGACTCCTGCTCGCGCAAACGCTCACGAAGTAGCGCGCGGATCCCACGGCGTGTCAACGCATCGGGCACCCAGCCGCGCTCGAGAAGTCGCAGTGCGGTCTTCACAAGGGCTCCATCGCGACTCGTGAGACGCGCCTCGGCGGCCAGGGGACGAACGCGCTGGTCGTGCGCTGGTAAGCGCGGTAGTCCTCGCCGCGCGAGCGCAGCGCCTGTTCCTCGGTCGGCGGAATCCCCGTCACGCGCAAGATCAGGAACAGCATCAGCGCCGGCGCGAGCCACAGCGCCCAGCCGAACGGGAGCCCGATGCCGAGGAGCGCGTACGCGATCCAGTGAAGCCACTCGAAGAAGTAGTTCGGATGTCGCGAGAGGCGCCACAGACCCGTGCGGCACGTGCGTCCGAGGTTGGCGGATTCAGCGCGCCACGCGCGCAGCTGACGATCGGCGGTCGTTTCGCCGGCCAACGCGACGATCCAACACGCGACCGCGAGCGCGTCCCATATGCGCCAAGTTGCGTGCTCAGCGGACGACGGCACGAGAAAGACGAGCGCGAGCAGGCTCGCAAGCACGGCTTGCGCTTGAAAGAACGCGAACATCCACCGGTCGAACCGGCCACCGAGCTTGCGCCGCAGTTGCGCGTACCGGCCGTCCTCGCGCTCACTCCGGACGCGGTGAGCGATGTGGAGCGTCAGTCGCGCCGACCAGACGCCGGCCAGGACAGCGACGAGCACTCGCCGCGGGACCCAGCCGTCGCCGAGCACCGCATACATGACAGCGAGCACGCCCAAGCTCGCGGCCCACAGCACGTCGACGATGCCCGCGTTCTTCGTGCGATGTTGGCGGAGCCAACCGCCCACCATCGCGACGCTCGTGCCTGCCAGTCCACCGATCGGAAGCCAGAGTGCCTCTGCCACGCCGCATTGTTCGCATGTCCCGGCATCGCGGATGCAGCGTTCAGCCACTCTGAACGCGGAAATGCTCGCTCAGCGCTCGGGAGCGGTAGGCGAAGATGCGCGCCAGGTCTGGCGCCAGCAGCCACCGTTGCACAAGCGGCCCCCCCAAGGCGGCGTACTCCACCCAGTCCCGCGCCAGGGTCGCGCGTCCGACCGGCTCGAACGAGTGCAGGTGACGCCAGAGCCGGTACGGACCGATGACCTGCTCGTCGACGAAGCGCAGCGGGGGTTCCCACACCGCGATCCGGCTTCGCCACCGCATCGGGACGCCGCGAACGCGCAGGCGGTAGTCGATCTCGGTTCCGGCGGTGATTCGCTCCGTGCTCGCGCTCTCGATCCGGAAGTGCAGCCAGGGCGGCGTGATCGCCTCGAGGTTGTGCGGATCGGAGAAGAATGGGAATAGTTCCTCCGGCGCGCACTCGATCTTGAGCTCGGCGTGCAGGTGATGCGTTTTCATGCGGCGCGACGCAAGACGCTCATCAAAGCTTCGTCCAGAGTCGGATGACGGAAGCGGAAGTCGCACCGCTCGAGCGCGCGCGGCGCGACGCGGATGCTGGCGAGCAACAGCTCGTCGGCTAAACGTCCGGCCAGCGCGCGCAATGCGAACGCGGGGACGTGTGCAACCGCCGGCCGGCCGAGAGCACGACCGAGCGCGCGCGTGAAGTCTGCGTTGCGAACTGGCTGCGGTGCAACGGCGTTCACGGGACCCACGAGGCGCTCGTCGATCACCGCGGTTTCCAGGATCGAGACGACGTCGTCGAGCGAGATCCAGCTCATCCATTGCTCACCCGAGCCGAGCCTGCCTCCGACGCCGAGGCGAAACGGCGTGAGCATCTTCGCGAGCGCTCCCCCGTGCTCCGCGAGCACGAGTCCGATGCGCGGCTGCACGACGCGAATGCCTGCCGCGCGCGCGGGATCGCTGCACGCCTCCCACTCAGCGCAAACGCGCGCCAAGAATCCGTCGCCGCGCGCGGAGCGCTCGTCGAGCAGCTCTTCGCCGCGATCGCCGTAGTAGCCGATCGCGGAAGCAGCGACGAGCACTCGCGGCGGGCGAGCGAGGCCGGCGAGCCGCGTCGCCAAGAGTCCCGTTCCTTTGATCCGGCTGTCGCGGATCGCGTCCATGCGCGCGTTGGTCCAGCGCCCCGCCGCCACGTTCTCGCCGGCCAGGTGGACGACCGCGTCGAATCCTTCGAGCTCGAGCTCGGGGAGGATGTCTCGCTCGGGATCCCACGAGATCTCGTCGGAGGAGCGCGCAGGACGGCGCACCAGCCGACGAACTTGGTGACCTTCCAACTGGAGCCGCTGCTCGAGTGCCGTGCCGATCAGACCGGAAGCACCCGAAACGAGCACTTGGAGCGATTTCGTCATGGCACTGCATTCGACCGCAGTCCTCTTGCGGTTGCAGCGAAGTTGCCCGGAGTCCTGCATCCGCTTGCATCGGTCCGGCGAACTCCCCCGCACTCGCAACCACATCGAACCTCAAGGAGTTCCATTCATGCATTTCCTCGTCCCCGGCAGCATCGCACTCGCCGCACTCACCACGCTGGGCCTGGTCCCGAACGTCGGCAGCTCGAAGTCCACGTGCACCGCCTCGGCGTCCGCCGTGCAGCACACGATGGAGCACAAGAGCATCGTCGACACGGCGGTCGGCGCAGGCAGCTTCAAGACGCTCGTCAAAGCGCTCGAGGCGGCCAAGCTCGTCGACACGCTCCAGGGCTCCGGACCGTTCACCGTCTTCGCGCCCACGGACGAGGCTTTCGCCAAGCTGCCCGCGGGCACGCTCGAGAGCCTGCTCAAGCCTGAGAATGCCGAGACACTGAAACTGATCCTCACCTACCACGTCGTCGCGGGCGACGTGCGTGCGGCCAAAGTAACCACACTGAAGTCCGCTGCGTCGCTCAACGGACAACGCATCGCCGTGAACGCCGACAAAGAGGGCGTGCGCGTGGCAGGCGCGCGCGTCGTCAAGACCGACATCGCGTGCAACAACGGCGTGATCCACGTCGTCGACCAAGTGATGATGCCGGCGACGAAGAACATCGTCGGGACGGCGGTCGACGCCGGTCAGTTCACGATCCTCGCCAAGGCGCTCGGTGCCGCGGGTCTCGTGGACGCGCTCTCCGGCAAGGGACCGTTCACGGTATTTGCGCCGACCGACGAAGCCTTCGCAGCGCTTCCGAAGGGAACGCTCGACGATCTGCTCAAGCCCGAGAACAAGGAGAAGCTCGTCGAGATTTTGAAGTATCACGTGACGGCAGGTCGCGTGTACGCCGACCAACTGTCCGCTACGTCGCTCACCACGCTCGGCACTGGCAAGCTGCCGATTGAGTTGGGCAAGAGCGGGCCGAAGGTCGGCGGCGCGGGCGTGTTGAAGGCAGACGTGGAGACGACCAACGGTGTCATCCACGTGATCGACCGCGTTCTGATTCCTAGTTCCTGAAAATCGCGAGTCTTATGGGGACCCCGGCTTCCTCTCAAGGAAGCCGGGGCTTTTTCACATCTCAGCGCTCTTCGTCACACGCCGCGCGCGCGATGTTGGCGAGCATCGTTGCGAAGATCAGGCGGTGCAGCGGATAGACCAGATACCAGTACGCCAAGCCCGCCAGTCCCACCGGATCAAACAGCGCCGTCTGGCGAATGGTCGCTCCGCCCTCACGCGGCTCGACCTCGAACTCGAGCCACGCGCGTCCGGGAAGCTTCATCTCAGCTCGGAGCCGCAGCCGGCGATTCGGCTCGTACGCCTCGACGCGCCAGAAGTCGAGCGCGTCGCCGACGCGAAGCTGATCCGAATGCGGGCGGCCGCGACGCACTCCCACGCCGCCCATCAACAGGTCCAAGAACCCGCGCAGCTCCCACAGCCAGTTGTACGCGTACCAGCCAGTGACGCCGCCGATGCGTTGGATCGGCGCGAAGGCCTGCTCGGGCGCGACGGCCACGTTGCGCTCGCGCGAATCGATCATGCGGTTGCCGAAGCGCACGCCGGCCCAGCTCTGCGCGTCACCTCCTGAGGAGAACGCGTCGTACCAGCGGCTCTCAGCGAACGCGCGTTCCTCGTTGCGCATCGCGGCGGTGACCGCGGCGCGCATGTCGCGCGGCCGCACGGAGAAGATCTCCAGCGCGGATGGGTCGCGCACGACCGTCGGATGCTTGATCGACTCGATCAGCTTGCGACCGACGCGCGCGTAAAGCGGCGTCACGATGCCCAGCCACAGGCTCGAGAGATGCGGAGTGAGGACAGGCACACGGATCATGAACCGCCGCAGGCCGCGCTGCCGCGCGTACTCACGCATCAGGTCTCCGTACGAGACGCGATCGGCGCCGCCGATCTCGAACACGCGGCTCTCGGCGAGCGGCACGTCGAGCGCTTCGACCAAGTAGTCGAGCAGGTCGTCGATGGCGATCGGCTGCGCTTCGATGGCTACCCAGCGCGGCGTGATCATGACGGGCAGCCGTTCGACGAGAGCGCGGATCATCTCGAACGACAAGCTGCCCGAGCCGAGCACGATCGAGGCCCGCAGCTCGATCACACATGCGCCCGATTCGCGCAGCACGCGGCCGACTTCGTGCCGGCTACGCAGGTGCGCGGAAAGATCGTCGCCGTGTCCGAGCCCGCCTAGGTAGATGATGCGACGGACACCGGCGCGTCGCGCGGCCTCTGCGAAGTTGCGTGCCGCCGTGCGATCTCGTTCCTCGAAGTCGTCACCCGAACCCATCGAGTGCACGAGATAGAAGGCGCTCTCCACGCCCTCGAACGCCGGCCCCAAGCTCTCCGGTTGGAGCACGTCGCCCGGCACGACCTCCGTCGCAGGTCCGACGCGCGCGACCAAGTCCTGCGGCCGTCGCGCGAGGCAGCGCAATCGGCGCCCTTTCTCCTCCAGGCGCCGACAAAGTCGTCCGCCGACGTATCCCGTGGCGCCGGCGATGAGGATAAGGCCGCTCAAGGAGTCCTTCTCTGACCCATTAGACTTCGAGCGCCTCGCCCTCAGGTTGCGAAAAAGAACAGCCGGGCGTGCATCCCGTTGACGAACTCAGCGAACCTAGTCACGGTGACGACACCCATGGGCGATCATGCATTCACTGCGTCGCTTCTGCGCGCCAGCTCGAAGGGCTTCGCCGGTCTGGTCGCGACGCAGATGTTCGAGACCGAGCCTAGCACGGTCCAGACCGCCGGCTTCGATGCGTGGCAGGCCCATGCCAACCGCCAAGTCCTCGCTCTCGCTTCCGCGGTCGAAGACGAGGCTCCCGAGCTCTTCTCGGCTGCCGTGGCGTGGTCGCGCGACGCGTTCGTCGGGCGCCGCGTGTCGCCCGACGGGCTCGCGTTGTCGCTGAAGTGCCTCGAGGGCGTGCTCGAAGAATCATTGCCGCGCCATGCCTGGGCCATCTTGCCCGAATATTTCCTTCGCGCTCGCGAGGCGCTCGAAGACGGCGGCACGCACGCGTCGCCGGAAGTCGAGCGCGTGGGCGCGTTGTTCGATCTCTCACAGCGCTACCTCGACACGCTCGTCGCGGGAGACGAGCAACGCGCCGTGGACCTGATTCGCGAGGCGCTCGATACGGATCAGCTCTCGGTTCACGCGCTGATCGATGCGGTCCTCGTCCCCGCGCAGCGCGAGCTCGGTCGGCGCTGGCACGTGGGTGAGCTGAGCGTGAGCGACGAGCATCTTGCCACGCAAGCCACGCGCAAGGTGCTCGCGCTGGCCCTGGCGAAGGCTCCGCGCGTTCGACAAAGACAGCGCACGGTGATCGTCGCCGCGCTCGCCGGCGACACGCACGACATCGCGCTCGCGTTCGTGGCGGCGCATTTCGAGCTCGACGGCTGGCGCACGCTGTTCCTGGGAGCCGACACGCCGACCGACGACCTGGTGAGCTTCGTCGTCCGTCACCAAGCCGATCTCGTCGCGCTCGGCGCCACGCTCGACGAGCAGCGCGCCAAGATCGCCGACACGGTCCGCGCGCTGCGCGAAGCGCGACCGGCGCTGCGCATCGTCGTGGGAGGCGCGGCGTACGCGAGTCGCCAGGATCTGTGGCTTCGCTCCGGCGCCGATGCGTACGCGGTGGATGCCGCGGCGGCCGTGAAAAAAGGTCTCGAGCTCGTCGGCGCCTGAGCGCGCGCGTCAAGGCGTCGCGGTCGCGAGCAAGTGCTCGCGCGCGGACACGACGACGCCGCCGGGCG
>JANLUN010000373.1:0-1602 GCA_031363505.1 Planctomycetota bacterium
CGCGGAGGGTTTCGTCGACTTCCTGTTCACGGAGAACGAGACCAACAAGGCGCGCCTCTTCGGCGCGCCGAACGCATCGCCTTTCGTGAAGGACGGGTTCCACGCGTGCGTGATCGAGGGTCGCACCGAAGCCGTCAATCCCGCGCAACACGGCACGAAGGCCGCGCCCTACCACCGCGTGACGATCCCGGCCGGCGGCGCGCGCGTGTTCAAGCTGCGCCTCTTCGACGAGCAGTCCGCGCCCGCGCACGCGTTCGGCGCCGAGTTCGAGCGCACGTTCGAGCAGCGAATCCGCGAGACGGACGAGTTCTACGCGCAGCGCTTGCCGGTCGAGGCGTCCGCACACGAGACCGCGATCGCGCGGCAAGCGTACGCGGGCTTGCTCTGGAGCAAGCAGTTCTATCACTACGTCGTCGACGCGTGGCTCAAGGGCGACCCGGGTCATCGACCGCCGCTCGAGCGCGAGAACGGCCGCAACGCCGACTGGCCGCACCTCTACAACCGCGACGTGATCTCGATGCCCGACACGTGGGAGTACCCGTGGTACGCCGCGTGGGATCTCGCGTTCCACACGATCCCGTTCGCGAAGGTCGACCCGAGCTTCGCGAAGCAGCAGCTCGAGCTCTTCCTGCGCGAGTGGTACATGCACCCGAACGGACAGATCCCGGCGTACGAGTGGGCGCTGTCGGACGTCAATCCGCCGGTGCACGCGTGGGCGTGTTGGCGCGTGTACAAGAAGTCAGGCGTGCACGGGAAGCGCGACACGCAGTTCCTGGCGAGCACGTTCCAGAAGCTGCTCCTCAACTTCACGTGGTGGGTCAACCGCAAGGACAGCGCGGGCCGTCACTTGTTCAGCGGCGGGTTCCTCGGCCTCGACAACATCGGAGCGTTCGACCGCTCGCAACCGCTGCCTCACGGCGGGCGGCTCGACCAAGCCGACGGTACAGCCTGGATGGCGTTCTACTGCGGAACGATGCTGTCGATCGCGATCGAGCTCGCGAAGACCGATCCCGTGTACGAGGACATGGCGTCGAAGTTCTTCGAGCACTTCGTCGCAATCGTGGACGCGATGAACACGCTCGGCGGGTCGGGGCTGTGGGACGAAGAAGACGGTTTCTACTACGACCAAGCCACGATCCAAGACACGACGACGAAGCTGCGCGTGCGGTCGATGGTCGGGCTGATGCCGCTGATCGCGGTGGAAGTGATCGACAGGGAGACGCTCGTGCAGCTGCCGGGTTTCGCGAAACGGGCGCGCTGGTTCATGGAGCACCGCCAGGATCTCGCGCGCCACGTGAGCTACATGGAGCCGTC
Source organism: Planctomycetota bacterium (assembly GCA_031363505.1). Taxonomy (GTDB): domain Bacteria; phylum Planctomycetota; class UBA1135; order UBA1135; genus JANLUN01. The sequence continues at coordinate 1,315 of JANLUN010000373.1, forward strand.
CGAGCACAACGGCGACGGGCATCACATGCTCGCGATTCCGTCGCGGCAGCGGCTCGAGCGCGTGCTGCGCTACATGCTCGACGAGAACGAGTTCTTGTCACCGTACGGCATTCGATCGGTGTCGAAGGTGCACGCGGAGCATCCGTACGTGCTGCGCGCGCTCGGGAACGAGTACCGCGTCGACTACACGCCGGGGGAGTCCACCAACACATTGTTCGGCGGGAACTCGAACTGGCGCGGGCCGATTTGGTTCCCGGTCAACTTCCTGCTCGTCGAAGCGCTCGAGCG
>JANLUN010000380.1:0-1837 GCA_031363505.1 Planctomycetota bacterium
TGCCGCAGGCACTTCTCCGCGCACGGTGACCTCGACGACGTAGTTGTGACCGTGGCCGTTCTCGTTGTTGCAGATCCCGTAGAGGCGGCGGTTCTCGGCGTCAGAGAGCGCCGGATTGTGCAACCGGTGCGCTGCGGAGAATTCTTCGCGCCGCGTGATCTCGACGTAGGGACCTGACATGGGACGGCCGGGAACGACTACCTAGTACTGGAATCGCCACACCCGTTGCGCACTTTGAGGGATTCCAGGTTAGCCCGCAGCCGCGGACTTGGCCACAGCACGACGCGAACCTGACTTCTAGTCCCAACCGTTCGCGGATTCGATCCTCCCGGCTGTGTCCGAACTGCCGCTGCAAACTGCGTGCGGAGAGGAAGAAACTTCGCGATGCACGGCTTAGGAACCTGACCAGGAGGACAAGATCCATGACACGGAACGTGTACGACAAGGCGCGTGCGACCCGGTTGGTTCCAATGCTCCGCTCGATCATGCAGGAGATCGTGGAGCGAACGGCCGCGATCGAAACGCTCGAGGCGCAACTGGAGACGCTTTCCGGGCCTCAGTTTTTGCGCACCCACTCCGAGGATCGTCTCGCCGTCCAAGCGGCGCTCTCGACGCACCGGCGCGAGCTTCGGCGCGCGAATCAGGAACTTCCGCGCATCGGCTGCGCGCGAGACGACGACCATCCGGCGCGCATCTTGATTCGCGGCGAGAGCGGCGACATGAATGACGGCTTCGCCTGGAACGCGTTCGACGAGTCGTTGCTGGAACTGTCGGTTCAGACGACGGGCTAGCCTGTTCCGAGTTGACCGAATGCGCGCGTGCGACGGCAAGTCGCGCGCGCTTTCGTTTCCTGCGACGCCTCAGGGCTTGCGCACGGCTTCGACCGGTCGACGCACTGGCCCGCACCGACGAGCCTCCTCGATCGCTCGCGCCTTCTGCATTGCGCAGAGGCGCGCAATCTCCGCATCGAGATCGACGCCTGCCTCCTGCGAGGAAGCGATAACGCAGCGACGGTAGAAGCGGAGGAACTCCTCGCGCGACCACGCTCCGTCGGCGTCGACGTCGGATCGGCGAAAGCTCTCCGCGTCGATCGGGAACGACGCGGACTCGATCCTCGTGATTCGTCCGTCGCGGTCGCGATCGGCCGCCGACCAGATCGCGAGCGCCCGCGCGAGAGTCCCCGCGCCACGACCTCGCGCAGGCACGGGCGAGATCACGACCGCGCACACGAGGACCGTCAGAACTCGTCGAAACGACATGGAGCGGACGCCGCGGCACTGCCCGCGCGGCGGGCGCCGCAAGCGAGCGGCGTGCCTGCGCGAACTCCTTCCGGTGGAGATCGCTAAGCGAAGCGAGTCGGGCGGGTTAGGCGAAGGCCATGCGGCGTGCGCGGCTGTCAAGCGGCCTACTCGGTAGACAAAGGCGCGACGTGAGTTCCGTCGCGCGGCTGACGTGAGTTCCGTCGACCGGCTACCGAATCGCGGCGCGGGAGCCTAACTTCTCGGCCCCATGGTCGACCTCCGCTCCGCCCACCGCTCGCTCGGGAAATGCTCATGAGCGGCGTCGTTCTCGGCATCGAGTCCTCGTGCGACGAAACCGCGGCCGCCGTCGTACGCGGCGGCCGCGAGATCCTCTCCTCAGTCGTGCACAGCCAAGCGGCACTCCACGCAGCCTACGGCGGCGTCGTGCCCGAGATCGCGGGCCGCTCCCACCTGACCGAGATCATGCCGGGGGTGGGTGGCGCGCGCGTCGACGCGGAGCAGACCAAGGACGAGGTCGACGCGAACGCGGTGAAGGGGCGAGCAGGACAGCACGGCTGCCAGGGCGGCGGCGGCTG
>JANLUN010000037.1:0-1231 GCA_031363505.1 Planctomycetota bacterium
CCGCGCGCTCGAGCTGCTTATCGCGGCCTTCGATCACCGACTGCGGATCGTTGTCGACCACGATGTCCGGATCTACGCCGTGGCCTTCGACGGCCCATTGGCCGGCCGCATCTGCGTGGCCGAACTCGGGCACGTTGCACGAACCGCCGTCGATCAGCGGACCGTGGTCGGTGATCCCGACGACGCCGCCCCACGAGCGCTTGCCGATCAGCGGTCCCAGCTTCGACGTCTTGAACATCCACGGGAAGATGTCGCCGTCGGACGCCGAGTTCTCGTCGAGGATGCACGACAGCGGTCCGTTGAAGACGGTGTACGGGTAGGTGCCGGTGAAGTCGCTGTAGCGGGAGAACTCGGTGCCGAGCACCGTGCGACGGAACCGCTCGAGCACCATCTGCGACACGTTGCCGCCGCCGTTGTTGCGCACGTCGATGACGAAGCCTTCCTTCTTCACCTGACCGTAGAACCACTTGATGAACTCGCGGATGCCTTCGGCGCCCATGTTCGGCAGGTGGATGTACCCGACGCGGCCGTTCGTCAGACGGTCGACGCGCTCGCGTGCCGTCTCGACGAAGTCGAGGTAGAGCAAGTCCACTTCCGATGCGATCGGCCGGAACGTGATCTTGCGCGACCCTTCTAGATCGGGCCGCGCGTTCACCGTGAACTCGACGGGGCGATCTGCCTTGTTGCGCAGCAGGCGGTACGGATTCTCCGGCGCCTTGAGGTCTTCGCCGTCGATCGCGAGCACGAAGTCGCCGACCTTCACGTCGATACCGATTTCGGTGAGCGGCGAGCGGTACAGGTTCTCTTCGTTCTGCCCGCGGAAGATCTTCTCGATCTTGTAGCGGCCTGATGCCTTGTCGAGCTCGAGTCGACCGCCGAAGAGCGCGACCGGCGGGCGCGGCGGGATCTCGAAGTCGCCGCCCGAGATGTACGCGTGCCCGACGTTGAGCTCGGCGACCATCTCCCCCATCACGTAGTTCAAGTCGGAACGGTGCGCGACGTCCTCGAGCAGCGTCGCGTACTGCCGCCGCAATCCTTCCCAGTCGTAGCCGTGCATGTTCGGCACGTAGAAGTAGTCGCGGAAGCGGCGCCACACCTCGTTGAAGATCTGCACCCATTCTTCCTTCGGCACGCGGTCGACGAAGAGTCCGGAGGTCGACACCGTCTTCTTCGAGTCTTTGCCCTTCGGCGTCGCGTCGTAGAGGTTGAGCGCCGGGCCCTCGCGCACGAG
>JANLUN010000401.1:0-2624 GCA_031363505.1 Planctomycetota bacterium
CGGCCGTCGCCGTCGTAGTCTTCGAAGCGCAGGTACTGGTTGCGATTGCGCCCGTTGAACGTGTTGTTGCCGACCGCCGGATCGAAGAGGCGCGTGTCGTTGTTCGTGGTCTGGTGACTGACCGGGTTCGCGGGGTACTGGCGGCCGTTGCGCACGTCGGCGTTCTGATCGAGGCGCAGGCCCCAGTACTGCATCACGGTGCGGTTCGAGCCCTGGTGGCAACCGGCGCACGCGTAGTCGTCGATGCCTTGCACCGTGACGCCGCCCGGCAGCGTCTTCGCGATGCTCGAGATCTTGTGCGCGCGCGCGTGCGAGCGTTCCGGCTCGTCGATGTCGTCGGGATCGATCGGCTCGGTCTTGTTGATGTTCGGATCGGTGCTGCCGCTGCGACCGCCGAGGCTGTACTGCATGTGGCACGCCGAGCAGCCGGACGAGCGGAAGTCGCCCGCGCGGTTGTTCGCACCGGCGCTTCCCAAGTGGCAGTCGCCGCACGTGAACGAAACCTGCTCGTGGAACAGGTTCGAGAGCGGTGAGTTGGGCACGACCGTGAAGTCGGCGTTCTGGTCGTCAACCAGCGCGGGGGAGAAGTACGCCGGATTGTTGAAGATGGCCGACGCGCCCGTCGCGCCGAATACGCTGTACACGGGTGCTTCGAGAAGACGCGGAATGGCGCCGACCGAGGCGCTGCCGGCTTCATAGTCCGGATCTTGGATCGCGCGGAACCCGTAGTCACCGACGGTGTCTTCGTGCAGTCCGGCATTCTCCGGAACGGCGTTTTCGTTGCCCGCCGTATAACGTGCGCCCGACCAGATGCCGACTTCGGTCGCGAGCGCGCCGGCGGCTACATCCTCGGCGTGATTTTCGTGGCACAGTCCGCAGCCGCGTGACTGCGTGACGACGCGAATGTCGCCCGGATTGACGAACTGCAGGTAGTCGAGCGCGGTGTAGGTGCGTCCGTCGACCACGTAGTCCGCGAACTTGTCCATGCCCGCGAGCGTGAGGCGATTGAAGTACGCCTTGGCGTTCGTCGTCTGGAACGCATCGTCGCCGATCTGCGGCGGCGGGGGAACGTGGCTCGTCATCTCGTCCGTGCCGTCGCCGTTGCCGCCGTGACATTGCGTGCACAGGATGGCGTCGGCGCCCGGGAACGGGTGCGGGTTCTCGATGCCCGGGCCGCTGTAGTTGTTCTGGAGCGAGCCGTTGTGGCACAGCATGCACGACTGAACTGCTTGCGTGGTCAGCGAGCTGGTCTCACCGCTGCAGGCGGCGAAAAGTGCGAGAATCGATCCGACGACGATCCGACTCAATTGTGGTTGACGCATCGCGGACGTGTCTCCCCTGGCACGGCGCACTCGACCCCTCTGTCTGCCCCTTATCCCTCGATCGCTCGCCGCGTGTCCTGAGTGCGCGGCCGAATGCCGTCGGCGCGCTAGCGGTGATCGAACGCGGATTGCATCGACGTGGTGGAGAGCAAGACTTGAGTTCGGGGGACAAACGACAATGCCGCCCGCGGCGATCCGCGGACGGCACTGGAAGTTCTTGCGCTTCGAGTCGGGAGGCGTCAGCCGTTCTTCGGCGGCTCGTCTTTCTTCGGCGGCGTCTTCGGCGGCTGCTCTTGCTTGCGGTCCGGAGTCTGCGGACGCGATTCGGCCGGACGGTTCGCGTCGGTCGGCTTCTTCGCGTCCGTCGGACGCTTCGAATCAGGCGCCTGATTCCAGTACGGACGAACGGCGTAGAACTCGTACATCTTTTGGACGTAGGCCGGATCGGACATCTCCGTCCAGCGCGCATCTCCGCGTTGGAATTCGGGCGCCGCATTCAATCGGTCGCGGGTGAACGGCAGAACGAGCGCATCGTTCGCACCAGCACCCGCTTTGCCGGCGCGAAGTGCTTCCCACGGCACGGCGATCATGCGATCGCCCGCGCCCGCACCCGAAGTCGACACTGCGACGTAGTTCATGCGTCCGTTGGACGGATCGACAACGACTTCGGAGATCGAACCGAGCTTCTCACCGTTCGCAGTCTCGATCGAACGGCCGCGCATCTCGCTGGCGCGGAGCACTCCGTTCGCGTTCGTGTGCGCGGAAGCATTCACCGGTCGGCCCGTGGCATGCGTCTCCCGCTCGTAGAACTTGTCGATGTTGCCGAACGGCGACTCCGCCTGCGCGGCGCCGTCGCCGCTCTTGTTCGCCGGCCAGTTGTGCTTGTCGAAACCAGGCGCGGTCTTCAAGCGCTCCTTGGCGATCCCGAGGACGATGCTGCCGTCTTGCGCAACGCCAACTCCATCGGCGCCGCGATACTGCACGTTGCTCCACGGCATCAGGTACCACTTGTCACCCATGCCTTCGATCTTGTCGAACGAGAGCACGCCGTACATCGCTTCGCCATTCGAGCTGAAGACGATGTCTTCGAGCTTCCCGATCTCTTCGCCTTCGAGTGTCTTGACCTTCGTCCCGCCGAGCCGGTCGAAGCGTTGCACTCCGAACTTGCGCGCGTTCGCATCTTGCGGGCCCGTGCGATTCGGCTCCGTCGGTATGGCTCCGGGTTGAACGGTGCGGCCCTGGCCCTGCGCGGGCGGCGGTGTCTGCGCCGCCGCGGCGAACGTAGCGCCGAGCGCTGCGGCA
>JANLUN010000418.1:0-3759 GCA_031363505.1 Planctomycetota bacterium
CTGAACAACTCGCTGTACCCGCGCGGCCTGCCGCAAGAACGCGTCCTCGGTCCGTTCCAATTCGTGGCGCGCTTTGGAGAAGACTGGATCCGCGGTCTATTCAGCGAACTGAATCCACTCGGCTCGGAGCACTTGGTCGTCGACCTCGGGCCGGAGCTGCAAGGAGAGCCCTCGACATGAAGCTCGACATCCTCGCCATCGGCGCGCACCCCGACGACGCAGAGATCTCCGTCGGTGGAACGCTGCTCCTGCTCGCGCGCGCCGGTAAGCGCGTCGGCATCGTCGACGTCACGCGCGGCGAGATGGGCACACGCGGGACGGTCAACGATCGCGAGCGCGAAACCAGCCGCGCGAACGAGTTGATGGGGCTCGCGTTCCGTCACAACCTGAAACTGCCGGACGGGCGCGTGGTCGTGACGACGGAAGCGCGAGAAGAGTTGGCCGCCCTGATCCGGGAGCACGAACCCGACGTGGTGCTCGCGCATCACGTCGACGATCTGCATCCCGATCACCGTGCCGCCGGCGAGCTCGCGCGCGCGGCGTGGTATCTGTCCGGCCTCGCCCGCCTGCACCCGACGAAGCCCCCTGCGCGTCGGCCGCAGCGTCTCTACCACTTCATGGGACACGTCCCTTTCGAGCCGACGTTCGTCGTGGACATCGGCCCCGTGTGGGAGCAGAAGATCGCGCTCGTCCGCTGCTACGCCACCCAGTTGGAGGCCCGCGGTCCCGACGACCAGGGTCAGCACCTCTTGTTCGGTGCGGACATCCTCGCCCGCATGCAGACGAAGGCGAACTACTACGGTGAACGCATCGGCGTCCGCTACGGCGAGCCCTTGCTGTCGCGCGTCCCGCTGCCGTGCTTCGATCCGCTGCTGGGGCCGACCCGGTGAAGTGGCGCTCGCGAGAGCGCCGGGTGAGCTCGACGCGCGCGCAGTTGAAACGGATCTACCTCCAGCGCGCGCTCACGCTTCGCTCGACGCGCCGCGGGAGATAGACTCCTCCTCGAGGTAGGAACGAGTCATGCGGTGCATCGCGGTCATGAACCAAAAGGGCGGCGTGGGAAAGACCACGACGACCGCGAACCTCGGTGCCGCCCTCGCGTTGCAAGGCCGGCGCGTCGTCGTCGTCGACATGGACGCGCAAGCGAACTTGTCGCTGTCGCTCAATGTCGAGGCCGCCGCGAACTCGCCGTCGTCGTACACCGTGCTCACCGGAAGCACGACCTTCGAACAGGCGCTGCGACCGACTGCGATCCCTCGACTGCGCCTCGTCGCGAGCCACCTCGACCTCTCCGGCGCGGAGCTCGAGCTCGCGAGCACGATCGGTCGCGAGTACGTGATGCGCGATGCATTGCGTCAGTGGATCGACTCGTCGGGCGGCAAGCCGGCCGACTACGTGCTGTTCGATTGTCCGCCGAGTCTGGGGCTGCTCTCGATCAACGCGCTGGCCGCGTCGCAGGAAGTGCTGATCACGCTGCAGACGGAATTCCTTGCGCTGCAGGGCATGAGCAAGCTGATCGACGTCGTGCAATTGCTGCGACGCCGGCTCAATCCGGACCTCTCCATCACGGGCATCCTGCCGTGTCTTTATGACAGTCGTCTGAAGCTCGCGCGTGAGGTGCTCGGGGAGATTCGCACGTACTTCCCCGGGCAAGTGCTGCCCAAGCCCGTGCGCAGCAGCGTGAAGCTCGCCGAAGCTCCGAGCTACGGCCGCACGATCTTCGAGTACGCACCGGAGTCGAACGGCGCACACGACTACATGAGTGTGGCGCGCGAGATCATCCGGCAGGAGTCGAGCGATCCCGCGTTGGCGGGCTTGCCTCCGTTCGACGAGTCCATTCAAGGCATGCCCGCGCGAGACGTCGCACCGAGTGCAGCGTCCGTGCCGCGGACCGCCGTTGCCGAGCGCGGCGAGACGGCAGTCCACGCCAAGGATGCGACCCGTGCCGAGAGTGCAGCGCGTGCCCGTGCCGCGAAGCAAGTCCGCGCTGCGCAGCGCGTTCAAGCCGAGGCGCGTGTCCCTGTTTCGCCCGCCGCCGACGCGTCAGCGCGTGTCGAGGTTTCGCGCAAGGTCGACGTCGCACCCGCCATCGGTGATTCGCCGCGCTCTCCGTCGAAGCGCGCGCGTTTGCCGATCCGCGAGATTCCCGCAGCGCCGAAGCCGACAGCTTCCGCCGCACCCATTTCCGTGCCGCCGGCCGCCGCCTCACCGGTCGCATCGCCGACAGTCGTGACGCCGTCGGTCACATCGTCATCGCCGCTCGCTCCCGCGAAGAAGACGCCGCGCGCGACGGCTCGTGTTGTTGCGACACCGGCAGCTGCGAAATCACGCGTCACGACACCTTCGTCGGCTGCGCCTCTGCCCGTTGCGCCGCAACCAACGCCGAAGCCGACACTCACCGCAGCGAGTCCACCAGCCACCGCTCGCAAGTCGGCCACGAAAAAAGCGAGCGCTTCGAACACGCTCGTGCCTGCACCTGCACCTGCGCAGCCCGCGAGCGGAGCTCGTGAGCTTCCCCCCGCACGACCCGCGCCGTCGACGATCCGCCCGCCGCTGACGCGCCCGCTCGACGTCGACGTCACGGCGCTGCGACGTGACGCGCGCGCCGAAGACTTCCCGCCGCTTCCCCCGGATGCCTTCGAGATCTTGACGTCGTTCGGTCGCGGGCCATGAGCTCGCGCTCGACATCGGATCCAGCGCGAGCGGTCCACGACGACAGCTCGTCGCGTCCGCTGCGCATCGGGATCTTGTGCCATCCGACGTACGGCGGCTCGGGCGTCGTCGCGAGTGAGCTCGCGCTGTCACTCGCGGAGGCCGGACACATCGTGCACCTCTTCTCGCACGACGTGCCGCCGCGACTCGCGCGTTCGCCGGGTCCTGTGCAGATGCACGTCGCGCAGGGCATTCCGTATCCGCTGTTTCACTCGACACCGCACGATCTCGCGATCACGTCGTCGATCCTGAACCTCCACCGCAGCGACGGGCTCGACATCCTGCACGCGCACTACGCGTTGCCGCACGCTGTCTCGGCTTACTTGGCGCGCGCCGCGGCGCAAGCGGACCGCGGGCGGCCTGCGCCGCGGATGGTGACGACGCTCCACGGCACGGACATCACGCTCGTCGGCGTCGATCCTTCGTACGCGTCGCTCACGCAGTTCGTGATCACGCACAGCGATGCCGTCACCGCGGTGTCGCATTACCTCGCGCGGCGCACACGAGAGAACTTCTGCCTCGACTTCGGTCCGCCGTGCACCATCGAAGTCATCCACAACTTCGTCGACACCGAGCTCTTCCATCCCGGCGCAGCCGGAGGACGACACGGCGCCGTCCCGTGCGCCGTGCACGTCTCGAACTTCCGCCCGGTGAAGCGCGTTCCGTGGCTCTTGCGCGCGTTCGCGTTGGCGACGCGCGGCCGACCGGCGATGTTGACGTTGATCGGAGACGGCCCCGATCGAGCGGCTTGCCAACAGCTGGCTCGCCAGCTCGAGATCGCGGACCAAGTGCGCTTCCTCGGCGAGCGCGACACGATCCCCGAACTCCTGGCGCCGGCGAACGTGTTCGTCTTGTCGAGCGCCGACGAGTCGTTCGGCCTCTCCGCTTTGGAAGCGATGTCGTGCGGAACACCCGTCGTCGCGACGGCGGTCGGCGGAGTCGGTGAAGTGGTCGAGGACGGCGTCACCGGCTTGCTCGCCGGCGTCGACGACATGGAGGGCTTCGCCGCCAAGCTCTCGCAGCTCCTCTTCGACGCCCCGCGCGCCG
>JANLUN010000428.1:0-3906 GCA_031363505.1 Planctomycetota bacterium
TGTCGGCGGCCTGCTCGAACAGGTCGAAGAACGCGGTTTCCTTCGGGATGATCTGGAACATGGGCGCGAAGTGGAATCGTCGGACCGGTCGATGTCAAAGGCGCGATCGCTTTGAGTCCGCAATGTCCGCTAGTGGCGTGCGCGAATGGTCGGATTCGGCCCTCGGGTGCGCTCCCGCGGGCGTCGACCCCCTCCCAGGGCCGTGGCATACTCTCCAAGTGGCGCATCGCTCGCCAGGCGCCAGAATCAGCGAGCCCCGGATGACCACGAACCGCCATTCCGTCCCGATTCGAGCGATGCGGTGCATCGCGTTGCTCCTCGCCGCGTTCCTCTCGAGCGCGGCCATGGTTCAGAAGGACGACGACGAGCAAGAGAGCGGCGCCTTCGCCCTCGTCGACGAACGATCGGACGCCGTGCTCCTGATCAACGGCCAGCCGATCTCGAGCCGCGAGTTCGGGATGTGGCTCATCCGCACGCAGGGCGAACGGATGGCGCTCGAGTACGCCAACTCGTATTACGTCGTCGACCGCGAAGCGAAGCGTTTGGGCGTCGACGTCTCCAACGAAGAGATCTCGAAGGAAGTCGAAGCGGACCTCGCGGAGCGCGTCCGCGGCGCGTTCTTCGGCCGCAAGGAAGATTGGCTCCGTGAGCTCGAGCGCACGGGCCGAACCGAGTCCGGCCTGCGCGCGCAGCGCAACGCGGAATACCGTCCGTACCTGCAAGCCAAGGCGATCGCGAACATCAATCGCGTCGTGCCGGAGGAGAAGATCGTCCGCGAGTGGCAGCACCGCTACGGGCGCAATGGGCGGCACTACGAGCTCCGGATGATGAGGTTCAAGGTCCTCGTGCCGACGTATCCGGATGCCTCGCCCGACGAGTGGAAGGCCGAACGCGAGGCGCGCATGAAGGAGCAGCGCGACAGGGCCGAGGCCGTTCGCAAGCGCATTGTTGGCGGCGAGGATTTCGGCAAGCTCGCGGCACAACTCAGCGACGATCCCGACACGCGCGATCATGAAGGCGCGCCGACCGGAGGCTTCAGTCACGTCGGCTGGTTCGCGTCCTTCATGGACGGTCTCGAGAAGCTCGCCGTCGGCGAAGTCTCGCCGCCGTTGTACGCTCGCGGCGGCTATTGGCTCGTCAAGGTGCTCGCCGTCCACGAGACGCCGCTCGAAGACGTCCGCGAGACGATCGAAGCCGACCTGGAGCGCAAGGGCCCCGAGCCGGACGAGGTCGGCGCGGTCCAGTCGCGATTGAAGGAGGGCGTGTCCGTCAAGGTGCTCCCGACCATGTACTCGGACCGCGAGGGCCGCGAGTGGCCGAGCGCGTACGAGCCCGCGCTCGAAATCGACGGCGAACCGGTGCAGCGCGGAACGTACGCGCGTTGGATCCGCGACACGATCGGCGAGACGTTCGTGAAGCTGTTCGTCGAAGAACGTGCCGTGCAGCAGCGGGCGAACGAACTAGGGATCCGCGCCAGCGACGAGGAAGTCGACGAGCGGACGCGCGAGCGCATCCAGTACCTGATCGACTCGGGTCACAAAGGAAGCCGCGAGAGCTGGAAGACCTACCTCACGCTCGGCGGGCGCTCGGAGGATTCGTTTCTGCGCGACATGGCCTGGCGCACGCGCATCGATCTCTTGGCCGAAAAACTGATGACGCACAATCGGGTCGTCACTCCCGAGGAAGTGCGCTCCCGCTTCGGGAGCGAGTACGGCAACGACGGGCGGCGCGTCGAGGTGCGGCTCATCATGTGTGCTCCGAGAGTCGAGAAGCCTGACTCGAATTGGTCGCGCGAGGAACTGATCAAGCGCACGACCGCGGCCTTCGAGGCAGCGGGCGATCGAGCACGTGCGCTGGCGGAGCGCGCGCGCACGGGCGAGGACTTCGCCGCGCTGGCGCGAGCGTCGAGCGACGATCCCACGACGCGCGATCAAGGTGGAGCTCAGGCCGAACGCTTCCGCGGCGATGCCTGGAACGAAGAAGTCGCCGCGAAGGTCCTCGCGCTGAAGCGCGGGGAGATCAGCGATCCGATCGAGTACGCTGGCAATTGGTTCGTCTTCCAAGTGACGCAGATTCGCACGGTCACCTTCGACGAAGTCGAGAAGGAGCTCGCGAGCGAGATCCTGCACGAGCGCCCGAGCGATCCCGAGGTGTCGAGCTACCGGAACACGCTGGTCAGGAAGGTCGAGTTCCAGATCCTGCCGGCGATGTCGAAGTAGGCGCGGCGCCCGGCGGCTTGCACGGCCAATTACCCGGCGGCTTACTTGCCCGGCGACCTATTCGCGCTGCGACCGCCATTCGCGCGTCGACCTATTTGCCCGGCGCATTCGCGCCTTCGAGGAGCAGCGCCTCCACCGTCCAGTCCGACAGCGCGGCCGGATTGTCGTGCCAACGCACGCGCCCTTGGCGATCGATGAGAACTGCGTCGGGGAACTTCTCCGCCGAGTAAGCGCGCAACGTCTGGCCGCGATCCATGAACGCGACGCAGGTGAGCGGTGACTTGGCGAGCTTGGCTTGTACGGAGCTCACGGTCTGGCTCTCGCTGTGGTCCGTGACGCCGATCATGCGCAATCCCGACGCGGAGTAGCGCTGGAAGAGATCGTTCATGAACTCGCGCTCGCGCTCGCAGTTGGGGCACCAGCTGGCAAAGAAATAGAGCACGACGACTTCGCCGCGCAGGCTCGCCAGATCGACGGGCTCGCCCTGGATCCACGTCTCGACGTCGAGGGCGGGTGCGGGCTTGCCGATCAACGCCGAGTACTCGAGCTGCTTCGCCACGACATTCGAGTCGTCGGTGCCCTGCGCCGCTTCCTTCTGATAGCGGTGCATGTCCGCGACGGCGAGATCGATCTTGAGCAGGTGCCGGCGAACCGCGGCGCGCCGTTCGAGCGCTCTGCCGAAGTACTTGTCGTCGCGTGGATAGTTGTCGATCGCGAGCGTGTACTCGAGCTCGGCCGACTCGAGGTCGCCCAGGAACAGCTGTGTCGAACCGCGCATGTACTGCGCGCGCGCGGCGGCGGGATCCGTCGGACGCTCGGCGACGAGGTTGCCGAACACGTTCATCGCGGTCTGAAACGCTTCGACGCTCGACGGCGGACTGCGGTGCATCACCTGACGGTTGCGGCCGACTGCGAACCAGGCGACGCCGGCTTCGGAGAGCGCGTTGCCCGCGCGGTCCGAGCTCGGGTACGTCTTGGCGAAGGACTCGAACGCGGACGCCGTCTGGAGAAACACCTCGATCGCTGCGGCGCCCTCGAGCTTCTGGCTCTTCACCTTGAGCGCCATCGCGGCGTCCCACGCGTCGGTCTCGGCGTCGGCGGCGTGGACGCTCGCACTCAGTGAAATGGCGGTGATCAATCCGGCGATGGTGAGGAAGTGCTTCATGTGGAGTGCGGCGAGGCGTTGGACCGAGTGTAACAGCAGGTGGTCGAATCGAGCAGACCGGCGACTTGAGAGATCTTCTGTCGGGTCGCGCGCGGTCCCGTTAACCTGCGTCGCCATGAATCGCGCAATCGTGTCCACCCTCGTCTCCATGAGCCTCGGTATGGCTTGTTCTTCGACGGCCGAACACGCCTCTCCGGCGCTGCAAGCGGAAGTTCAGGCGTTCCTCGACGGCTACTCGACGACCTTTCAGAAGCTCTACACGGCGTCGTACGAGGCCGAGTGGGTTTCGAACACGCACATCGTCGAAGGCGACGACTCGAACGCCCGGCGAACGCGCAGTGCGAACGAAGCGCTGGCCGCATTCACGGGCAGCGCCGCGAACATCGAGACCGCGCGCGGCTATCTCGCGCGACAAGCGGAGTTGAATTCGCTGCAACGACGCCAGCTCGAAACGATCCTGTTCTAGGCTGGCGGCAACCCGCAGACGGTTCCCGAGCTCGTGAAGGAGCGGATCGCCGCGGA
>JANLUN010000467.1:0-1773 GCA_031363505.1 Planctomycetota bacterium
CTGCTCGACGAGCACCGTGCGCATGGTCGGCAGCTCGCAAGCGAACATTTTCGCGGGCATCTCGGCCGGCATCAGCGCGCTGTGGGGCCCGCTCCACGGCGGCGCGAATCAAAAAGTGATCGAGATGCTGGAGCAGATCGCGCGCGAGGAAGGCAGCGCGGATCGCTTCATCACCAAGGCGAAGGACCGGAACGACACGACGCGGCTGATGGGCTTCGGCCACCGCGTGTACAAGAGCTACGACCCGCGCGCGGCGGTGCTGAAGCGCACGTGCTCCGAGTTGATCGGCAAGCTCGGCTCGTCGAGCAAGCTGCTCGAGATCGCGATGCGCCTCGAGGAGATCGCGCTCCACGACGAGTACTTCGTGAGCCGCAAGCTGTATCCGAACGTCGATTTCTATTCCGGGGTCATCTACAAGGTGCTCGGCATCCCGACGAACATGTTCACGGTGCTGTTCGCGATGGGACGCCTGCCGGGTTGGATCGCGCACTGGCTGGAGATGCGCCGGGATCCCGACTTCCGGATCGGCCGGCCGCGGCAGATCTACACCGGGGCGAAGAAGCGCGCGTACTTGCCGATCGAAAAGCGCGGCTAGAGCCGCCGGTGAGGATCGACTTCAGAACGCGCCCGCCGGCTTCCGAAATGAGGGTCGCGGCTGCGAGCGGCCGCGTGCATGTCGAGCCTGCTCCCGGACATCCTCGACGAGATCAAGAATCTCGAACCGCTCCCTGAAGTAGCGGCGCGCGTCCTCGAGCTCTCGTCGCGCCAGGACGTCGTGCCTGGCGAGCTCGTCGCCGTCATCCAGACCGACGTCGCGATGACCGCGAAAGTGCTGCGCCTCACGAACTCCGCGTACTACGGGTTCCAGCGCGAGATCGCTTCGATCCACGAAGCCGGCAACTTGCTCGGCGTCTCGGTGCTGGTGAACCTCGTGCTCACGGCCTGCACCGGTCGCTACTTCCGCAGGTCCGCCGACGCGGACACGGACGCGACACGACATCAATGGGAGCGGTCCGTCGAGAACGCACTCGCCGCGAGCCTACTCGCGCGGCTGCTCGGGGGCGTCGACAAGAACCGCGCGTACACCGCGGGACTCTTGCAGGACCTCGGCATGATCGTGCTCGCCCGCTTCCTGAGAAAGCATGCACAGGACATCGAGCGCGCCGTCGAAGCTGGGATGACTCGGGTCGACGCCGAACGCGCGGTCTTAGGGCTGGATCACGCCGAAGCCGGCGCTCGATTGGCCGAGCGCTGGAGCTTCCCCGCCGTGCTCGTGGACACGATCCGCTTCCACCACGAGCCCGAGCGCGCGACGCAAGATCCGATGCTCGCACTCATCGTCCACATCGCCGACGACGTGGTCGCGGTGCTTCGCGCGGGACACGGCGCAGCCGATCTTTCACAGACGCTGCAGGCCGGCGTGCTGTCGCTGCAAGGGTTCGATGCCCGGCACATCGCGGAGCTCGCCGCCGAGCTCGAACGCGAGCTGCAGCAAGCGCGCGAGTTCGTCGCGCTCACCTGATCCCGCGGCCCGAGAACTCGGGCCGCCATGGGAAGGGATGGGGTGGATAAGGGGACTCGAACCCCCGACCTCGAGAACCACAATCTCGCGCTCTAACCGACTGAGCTATACCCACCGTCCGAAGGCCGCGAGGCCTTCCCCGCGAGCTGCGGGGCGCAAGAGGATCGTCCGCGTCCCCGCGCCTGTCAAGCGTCGTCGTGACGCGCGGTGAAGAGCTTCGACCAGAATCCGCGCGCGTGCTTGCGAGCCGG